>DATFDC010000272.1:0-8550 GCA_035252415.1 Solirubrobacteraceae bacterium | reverse complement strand
CTCTGGTCCCAGGAGCCCCAGCGGGTCCGCCGGCGCGCCAAGCTCCCCGTGTTCCTCGTTTTCAGCGAGCCTTAGCCGCCGCGTCGGCGGGTCGGCCGTGCAGCCGGGCCAGCTTGATCGCGAGCTCGAGCGAGAGGAGATCGTGCGCAGCTGCCGCGAGCTCGGGCGCCGGCGGGGTGCGGCGGTCGGTCTCAGCGAGCTCCACGGCTCGGCCGGTGGGGCCGCCCGCGCGTATCGCCAGGCGCTGGACGCCACGATGATCGGCCGGGCGCTGCTCGGCGACGGAGGCGCGATCGGCTATGCCGAGGTCGGCGCCTACCGCTACCTGGTGCACATCGCGGCCGAGAACGCGCCCCACGACCGCATGCGCGCGGCGGTCGACCGCCTGATCGAGTACGACGCCAAGCGGCGCACCTCGCTGCTCGACACGCTCGAGCGCTACCTGGCCGAGCGGCGCAGCGTGATCGAATCGGCCCGCGAGCTGTTCATCCACCCGAACACGCTGCGCCAGCGGCTCGGGCGGATCGAGGAGCTCACCGGGCTGCGGCTCGACGAGGACGATCTGCTCTCGCTCGAGCTCGCGATCAAGCTGGCCCGGCTGCACGGCCGGCCGGCCGAGGCAGTGGCTAAGGCTCGCTGAAGACCAGGAACACCGGGAGCTTGGCGCGCCGGCGGACCCGCTGGGGCTCCTGGGACCAGAGCATGTCGCCGACCAGTCGCTGGCGGTCGGGGTCGGCGGCCATGACGATCGCGTCGCACCCGGCGAACTCGGCCTCCTGGAGGATCCGCTTGGTCGACTTGCGCGTGCCCACCACGTGGCCGTCGGCCTCGATGCCCTTGCGCTCGAGGCGCTTGATCGCCCGGTCGACGATCTTGTTCTGCTCCGCCCACTCCTGCTTGGTCGGGAGCAGGCCAGGGGTCTGCATCCCGAACGCGACACCATGCACACGGGCGATCGTGAACACCCGGACGCTGGCGCCGGCCGGGCGGGCCAGCTCGATCACCCGGGCGATCGCCGCGTCGGGAATCGGCCGCCCCTCGGACGCGAGCAGGATCCGCTCGAACGGCCCCGCGTCAGAGGACGGCTTCGACTTGCGGCTCACCCGCGCGGCCGTCGCGCTCATGGATCAGACGCGCCGGCGATCGGCGCCGGCGTGGCGCCCACCAGCTCCTCGGCGTGGGCCTCCCGCTTGTCCTCGACGCGCTTGCGGTACGCATAGAAGGCCAGGTAGGAGAGCAGCGTGGCAATCCCGATGAAGTAGTAGGGCAGCGTCTTGCGTCCGGCCGCGTTACAGGCACATGACGCATACACCGGCCCGCCGTAGAAGTAGATGACCAGGTAGACGCCGGCGATCACCAGCGCCACGTACTTCATCCATTCGGGCAGCTTGAACGGCCGGCGCACGTTCGGGCGGTGCTTGCGCAGCAGGAAGTAGCCGATCAGCACCGGGATGAACGAGGCCAGGTAGCCGACGTTGGAGAACGTGTAGATCTCGACCGCGCCACCCATGAACACGACGGCGATCGAGCAGGCCACGTTGAACCACATCGCGCGGTTCGGGACGCCGTGCTGGTTCACGCGCTGGAAGAAGCGCGGGAACTGGCCGTCGGTCGACATCTGGTGCAGCGATCGCGCCGTGCCGGTGATCGCGTTCAGGGCCGACAGGATCAGGGCCAGGATCAGCATGATCGCGATCAGCCAGTTGAGGATGTTCGAGCCGGCGCCGGCGCCGAACACCTTGGAGCTGAACGTCACGAAGATCGTCTTTGGATCGACCAGCGCCGTGTTGCCGAGGTCGTGGACGCCGATCACGATGATGAACGCGACCGGGATCATCGTGTAGATGAACAGGCCGTACAGGCCCTCGAGGTTCATCGCGATCTTGGCGTCGCGGTCGGGGTTGCGCGTCTCGCCGATGTAGCACGCGGCGGCCTCCATCGCGATCACGTTCCAGGTGAGCAGGAACGAGAACGCCAGGTAGAGGGTCAGCCAGCCGTGGTGGAACTGGCTGGCGAAGAAGCCGGAGCCGTCGGTGTGGCGGAAGTGGAACAGCTGGCCGAAGTCGACCACGGACGGATGGAAGATCCAGGAGATGGCCAGGAAGGTCAGGGGGATCATCGACAGCAGGGCGAGCGTGGTGGCGAACACCGTGCCGAAGCGCA
This sequence comes from Solirubrobacteraceae bacterium, assembly GCA_035252415.1. Taxonomy (GTDB): domain Bacteria; phylum Actinomycetota; class Thermoleophilia; order Solirubrobacterales; family Solirubrobacteraceae; genus Palsa-465. The sequence goes on along the minus strand of DATFDC010000272.1, from coordinate 6,387 downwards.
GGCCCCGCACAGCCGGGATCGCGAGCAGCAAGAGGCCGACGACCGAGATGCCGACAGTCCAGTAGGCGATCGGGGTGTGGATCGGCGTGAATCCCTTGGTCGACAGTCCGAACCGGTCGACGATGTAGAACGAGGCCAGGATCATGTTCAGCGGCGCCACCGGGAACCAGCCCAGCCAGTACGCCCACGCTGTGAACCCGTTGACGTGCTCGGCGAACCGCGGCCAGCGATCCTTGTAGGCCGGGTACGCGTAGGAGGGAAGGCCGCCCGAGCGGTCGGGCATCATCGCCGAGAGCTCGGCGAGCAGCAGGCAGACCAGATATCCGCTGATCGTGATCACCACGATCACCGGCACCGAAGCGGCGCCCAGCTCGGTAACCATCACCGGCGCGATACCGGTGACCAGGATCGTGCCGGCCAGGCCGATGACAAAGGCGCCCCACCAGTTCGTCGTCTTCGGCAGCCCTGCGGATGCGTAGACGAGTTCGTCGTGTTCGCCAGGCGGTGACGCGTCCGTCATGTGTCCTCCATAGACCCCGGTTTGCTGATGCGAATTGTCGGCGGCGCCTAACGGCGGCGCCTTGGCGCGATTAGGCTCCCACTTGGCTGGTAGCCGTCCCAGGCGTGATGCGCACACAATTGCACCGCTTGACATGGAGCACCTGGACACATTCCTCTCACGTCACGCTCCGTTCGATGCGCTCGATCCTGAAGAGTTGCGGGAGCTCGCGGCCGGCGCCCAGGAGCACGCCTACGACACCGGTGAGGCGGCGCTGGTCGAGGACGGCCTGCCGACCCCGGGGCTGTGGGTGATCCTCTCCGGCTCGATGGAGATCGTGCACGACGGGGAGTCGATACAGGTGCTCGAACCGGGGGAGTGCTTTGGCCATCCGTCGATGCTGACCGGGATGGCACCGGCCTTCACCGTCCGTGCGCGCGAGCCCTCGACGTGCGCGCTGTTCGGCGCCGACGTAGGGCGCCGCGTGCTCGGGACCGAGGCCGGCGCCGCCTACGTGGCGATCTCGATGCGCAAGCGCATCACCTACGCCGGTCACACCGTGCACGGGCTGCCCGACGTGGGCACCACGCCGGTGTCGCTGGTGATGAGCCCGCCGCAGTTCTGCGAGCCCGACGAGCCGTTGCGCGTGGCGGCGGCGCGGCTGGGACGAGATGGAGTCTCCGCGCTTTTGATCCGGCTCAACGACGAGCAGCTGGGGATCCTGACCGACGCCGGTGTCCGCGCAGCGGTCGCCGTCGACGGCGTCCCACTCGACGCGCCGGTGCGCGCGGCGGCTCGGAGCCCGGTGCCGACCGTGCCAGTGGCCCAACTCGCGACCGAGGCGACCGTCGAGATGCTCGCCGCCGGGTCCGAGCACCTCGCGGTCCTCGACGGCGACCGGATCTGTGGCCTGCTGTCGGCCGCCGACCTGCTCGGCCTCGACACGCGCAGTCCGATCGCGCTCCGGCACATGCTCCTCGGGGCGCCCGACGAGGACGCGCTGGTGCGGGCCACCGGCGAGATCCCCAAGCTGTTCCTGCTCCTGTCGCGGGCCGGCGTGCTCCCCCGGGACCTCAGCCGGGTCCTCAGCCTCCAGCACGACACGGTCGTCGACCGGCTGATCGACTTCTCGATCCGCAGGCGCGGGCCTGCGCCGGTCCCATGGGCGTGGCTCGACCTTGGGAGCGCGGCTCGCCGGGAGTTCACGCTGGCGTCCGACCAGGACAACGCGCTCGCCTACGCGTCGGTGGAGCCGGAGGCGGCGTCGGAGGTCGATGCGTACTTCGAGCGGCTTGGCGCGGACGTCAACGACGGCCTCGTCCGGTGCGGCATCGGCATCGACAACAACGGCGTGCTCGCGCGCAACCGCCAGTGGCGCATGTCCAAGGACGACTGGCTGACGACGTTCGACGACGTGTTTCGCGAGCCCGACGAGTCGCACCTGATCCGGGCGACGGTGTCGTTCGACTTCCGGCCGACCGCGGGCGGCTTGGCCGTCGCCTCCGAGCTGACCGCGCGGATCCGGGGGGCGCGTCAGCACCCTCCGTTCATGCGACTGATGGGGCGAATCGCGACCGGCTTCTCCGTGGCCCTCGGCTTCCGCGGCCAGCTGGCCACCGGGCGCGACGACGCGCCGGATGGAAAGCTCGATCTCAAGCACGGGGCGATCATCCCGCTGGTCAACCTGGTGCGGTTCCACGCGCTGGCCGCGGGCGTGACGATCTCGCCGACGCTGGACCGGATCGAAGCCGTGGCCAGCGTCGGCGAGCTCGACCGGGCCACCGCGGACGCGCTGCGCGAGGCGTTCGTCGTGATCAACGGCATCCGTTTCGAGCACCACGCCGCTCAGGTGCAGGCCGCCGTCACGCCCGACAACCTGATCGATCCCGACGCGCTGGCGCCGATCGCGCGCACCGACCTGCGTGAAGCCCTGCACGTGGTGCGCCGGGCCCAGAAGCGGGTCGGCGCCTGGTCGCCGCCGTGATCGTGCGCCGCTAAGACCGCGTAAAGGAGTGGCGCGGAGCACCACATTCGGGCGGGAAAGTGTGCGCGTAGAGGCCATTGGTTCGCTATGCGCCAGGGTCTAGCCTGGGCGCGCAATGTGCGGAATTGCCGGTCTCTACACGAAGTCGGGCACGCTTCATGAGCAGCTTGGCGCGCTGCTTGCGGACATGCTCGAGCAGCTCTCGGACCGTGGCCCGGACAGCGCGGGCGTCGCGTTCTATCGTGACCCGGCGCCCGCGGGGTGGTGCAAGGTATCGCTTCATTCCCCGTCGGCCGCGCCCGATTGGGAGGGACTGACCGGCGAGCTCGCGGCGGAGTTCGGCGACGCCTCGGGTCCCCGCGTGCGCGCGACCCACGCGGTGTTCGAGATCGCCGCTGAGGCCGACCAGGCGCAGGCCTGGCTGCTCGACCGTCACCCCGAGCTCACCCTGATGAGCGCGGGGCGCTCGATCGAGATCTACAAGGAGGCGGGTCTGCCGACGCGCTTCGTCGAGCGGTTCGGCCTGACTGAGATCGGTGGGAGCCACGCGCTCGGCCACACACGGATGGCCACCGAAAGCCGGGTGACCACTGAGCACTCACATCCGTTCTCCACGGGCCTTGACCTGTGCCTGGTCCACAACGGGTCGCTGTCGAACCACAACCGCCTGCGCCGCGCGCTCGAGCGCGAGGGGATCCGCTTCCGGACCGACTGCGACAGCGAGGTGGCGGCCGGTTATCTGACCTGGTGCCTCGGCCAGGGCGCTTCGCTCGAGCAGGCGCTCGAGGCGTGCCTGGACGATCTCGACGGGTTCTATACGTTCGCGGTCGGGACGGCCGACGGGTTCGCGGTGCTGCGTGACCCGATCGCGTGCAAGCCGGCGGTGATGGCCGAGACCGACGAATGGGTCGCGATGGCCTCCGAGTACCGGGCGATCGCCGTGCTGCCGGGGGCGGAGGACGCTGTCACATGGGAGCCGGCGCCCGGCCACGTGTACAGCTGGGGCACCGCGTCGCTGGTGGCGTGAGATGGCCACGCCCGAGGTAACCCAGGAGGCGGTGCGGTCGTTCGACCTCGCGGTCGACACGGTCCGCGAGCTCAACCAGGCGCTCCACGCCGATGCCTCGGCCGGGCGAGTGGTGATCCGCAACCCGGGCGGGCGCCACGCGGTGGCGGTCGGCCTCGACGCGCCCTACGAGGTCGAGATCGAAGGCCACGTCGGCTACTACTGCGCCGGCATGAACAAGCTGGCGACGGTCCGCGTACGAGGGAACTGCGGCGTGGGGGCGGCCGAGAACATGATGTCGGGCACCGTGATCGTCGAGGGGAGCGCCTCGCAGTCGGCGGGGGCAAGCGCCCGGGGCGGGCTGCTGGTCATCCACGGCGACGCCTCCGCGCGGTGCGGGATCTCGCTGAAGGGCGCCGACATCGTGGTGCGCGGGTCGATCGGGCACATGGGCGCGTTCATGGCCCAGAAGGGGAGCCTGGTCGTGTGCGGCGACGCCGGCGAGTCGCTCGGGGACTCGCTCTACGAGGCGCGGCTGTACGTGCGCGGCAGCGTCGCCGGGCTCGGAGCCGATTGCATGGAGAAGGAGATGCGCGAGGAGCATGTGTCGCAGGTCCGCGCGCTGCTCGACGCGGCCGGGATCGACGATGCCGATCCGGCCGAGTTCCGCCGGTACGGATCAGCCCGCCGGCTCTACAACTTCCACGTCGACAACCTCGGCGCCTACTGATGGGCTCGACGAACGGCTGGCATCCGGGCCTGCGCGAGTCGGCCACGTTCGACCGCAACTCGATCGCGGAGATCCAGCGCGCGGCGCGCGAGGGCATCTACGACATCCGCGGGTTCGGGGCCAAGCGCCCGGTTCCCCACTTCGACGATCTGCTGTTCCTGGGAGCGTCGGTTTCCCGCTATCCGCTCGAGGGCTACCGGGAGAAGTGCGCCACCGACGTGGTGATCGGGACCCGGTATGCCCGCGAGCCGGTCAGGCTGGACATCCCGATCACGATCGCCGGCATGAGCTTCGGGGCCCTGTCGGGGCCGGCCAAGGAGGCCCTGGGTCGCGGCGCCACCGAGGTGGGGACCTCGACCACGACCGGCGACGGTGGCATGACCGCCGAGGAGCGCGAGCACTCGAAGACGCTCGTCTATCAACTGCTCCCCTCACGCTACGGGATGAACCCCGACGACCTGCGCCGGGCCGACGCGATCGAGGTGGTGGTCGGGCAGGGCGCCAAGCCGGGCGGCGGCGGGATGCTGCTCGGGCACAAGATCTCCGACCGCGTGGCCGAGATGCGCGACCTGCCGCGCGGGATCGACCAGCGGAGCGCCTGCCGGCACCCCGACTGGACGGGACCCGACGACCTCGAGATCAAGATCGAGGAGCTGCGCGAGATCACCGACTGGCGGATCCCGATCTACGTCAAGGTCGGCGCGTCGCGCACCTACTACGACGTCGCGCTGGGAGTGAAGGCAGGCGCCGACGCGGTCGTCCTGGACGGCATGCAAGGGGGCACGGCGGCCACCCAGGACGTGTTCATCGAGCACGTGGGCATTCCGATCCTGGCCGCGATCCCGCAGGCGGTCGAATCGCTGGTCGAGCTCGGGATGCACCGCGAGGTCCAGCTGATCGTGTCCGGAGGAATTCGAAGCGGCGCCGACGTGGCCAAGGCCCTGGCGCTCGGCGCCGACGCGGTGTCGATCGGCACCGCGGCGCTGATCGCGCTGGGCGACAACGCGCCCGAGCACGACGCGGAGTACCGGGCGATCGGGTCGGCCGCCGGCTACTACGACGATTACCAGGCCGGACTGGACCCGGCCGGGATCTCCACCCAGGACGAGGAACTGGCCGCACGACTGGATCCGATCGAGGGAGGGCGCCGGCTGGCCAACTACCTGCGCACGCTGACGCTCGAGGCGCAGACCCTGGCCCGGGCGTGCGGGAAGTCGCACCTGCACAACCTGGAGCCCGAGGATCTGGTCGCCCTGACCATCGAGGCGGCGGCGATGGCCCGCGTCCCGCTCGCCGGGACGAGTTGGATTCCCGGGCTGGTCGCGCAACCGTAGCCCCACCCCCGTGTATCAGCTAGCGCACAATCGTTCGAAATTCGGACTCAAGCGCAAGCGTGACGTCCGACGGGACGTTCATCCTGTGGACAAGGAGGATCGAACGGTGTTGGACGCCAACAAGAGTGCGGTCATCTCCGGGGGCTATGTCACCGAGCTCGTGTACGAGCTGCTCGACGCGCACGTCGACACGATGCGGCTGGCGCACGATCTGGATGGGGATCCGGCGTGGGCCGCGCACCTGGACTACCTGCGTGATCTGCAGCGCGTGAGTCGCGAGGCGCTGGCCGCCGCCGCAACCCCGCGCTAGGGAACTGCCGGAACGACCACGAGGGGCTCGTCGCCGGCCAGCGAGTCGGTCTCGAACCCGGTCTCGTCGAGGCGCTGCACATGGGGCATCCGCTCGAGGAACGGGTCGGCCGGCGATAGGAAGCTGATGCGGTGCGTGCGGTAGTGCATCGGCACGACCCAGCGCGGGCTCAGGCGCTCGACGATCGCTGACGCCTGCTCGGGGCCGATAGTCGGGCCGGCGCCGACCGGCAGGAACACCAGGTCGACCTGCCCGATCGCCTCGGCCTGCTCGTCGCGCAGGGTGGTCTGGCCGAAGTCGCCGAAGTGGGCGATGCGTACCCCATCCAGGCCGAACACGAAGATCGTGTTCGGACCGCGCTGAGTGCCGGCGGCCTCGTCGTGCTCGGAGGCGATCGCCACGACCTCGCCGAACGGGGACTCCAGTCGGCCCGCGGTCGAGCGAAGCACCGCCGGGTTGCCGCCGATCGTGTCGACGCCGTTGTGGTCGCCGTGCTCGTGGGTGATCAGCACCAAGTCGGCGCT
>DATFDC010000271.1:0-8316 GCA_035252415.1 Solirubrobacteraceae bacterium | reverse complement strand
GGCCTGGGTCAGGTGCTCGAGGTTGCCCGCCCCGCCCGAGGCGATCACCGGGACATCGGTGACATCGGCAACCGCGCGGGTGAGCGCGAGGTCGTAGCCGGCGTTGGTCCCGTCGCGGTCCATGCTGGTCAGCAGGATCTCTCCGGCGCCGCGCTCCACCCCCTCGCGTGCCCACGCGACCGCGTCGCGGCCGGTCGGCGTCCGTCCTCCGGCGACATACGCCTCCCAGCCCCCCTCGTCGCGTGCCTTGGCGTCGATCGCCAGCACCACGCACTGGGCACCGAAAGTGGCGGCCAGCTCGTCGAGCAGCTCGGGCCGGGCCAGCGCGGCCGAGTTCACCGACAGCTTGTCGGCGCCGGCGTCGAGCACGGCCTGGGCGTCGGCCACCGAGCGGATGCCGCCGCCGATTGTGAACGGGATGAACACGTCGTCGGCGGTGCGGCGGGCCAGGTCGACCACCGTCTCGCGCTTGTCCGAGGTCGCGGTGATGTCGAGGAACACCAGCTCGTCGGCTCCCGCCGCGTCGTAGCGGCAGGCCAGCTCGACGGGATCGCCGGCGTCACGCAGGTCGACGAAGCCGACGCCCTTGACCACCCGGCCGGCGTCGACGTCCAGGCAGGGGATCACGCGCTTGTAGTGCATCAGCGGTGGCTAGTGGCCGTCCAGGACGGCCTGCGCCTCCCCGACCGCGAAGCGGCCCTCGTACAGCGCCTTGCCGACGATGACCGCGCGCAGGTTGACCTGCCGGAGCTCGACCAGCGTGCGGAGATCCTCAAGCGAGGAGATGCCACCCGAGTAGGCATACGTACCGCGGACGGTCTCGGCGACCCGGCGAGCGCCCTCGAGGTCGGGACCGCCGAGCATGCCGTCCCGATCAATGCTCGAGTAGACGAACCGCCGCACACCGCGGGCCCCGAGCTGCTCGATCACCGCCTCGATCGGGATGTCGGTCTGCTCTGTCCATCCGGCGCCCGCGAGCTTGCCGGCGCGCGCGTCAATCGAGACCACCACCCGATCGTCGAGCTCGGCCACGGCCTGGTCGAGGAAGTCGACGTCGGTGTACGCCGCGGTCCCGATCACGACCCGCGTGGCCCCGGCGCTCACCACTTCGCGGACCGCCGCCATCGTCCTCAGCCCGCCGCCGACCTGGATCGGCACGTCTACCGCTGCGGCGATCCGCCGGACGTGCTTAAGGTTCACCGGGGCACCGCTGCGCGCGCCGTCGAGGTCGACGACGTGGAGTCTCCGCGCGCCTTCATCCACCCAGCGCCGCGCGGCGTCGAGCGGATCGGTGTCGTAAACCGTGCTCTGATCGAACTCGCCCCGGGTCAGGCGGACCGCTTTCCCCTCCAGGATGTCAACGGCCGGCAGCAGGATCATGCGGCCACGCGTGAGGATCGGGCCGCGCACATGCCGAGGAACGCACGGAGCATCCGCAGCCCGTTCCGCGAGGACTTCTCGGGGTGAAACTGGACGCCCATGACGTTCTCGCGGGCGGCGACCGTGGCGAATCGCTCGCCGTACTCAGTGCTCCCGACAACGTGGCCGGGATCGCGCGGGCGCGCCGCGAACGAGTGCACGTGGTAGAAGGGGCAGCCCCGGCTCGGGAGCTCTGCGATCAGAGGATAGGGACGCTCGAAGCGCACCTCGTTCCAGCCGATGTGCGGGATGCGCAGGCCGCCGGCGTTGAGGCGCGTGACCTCGCCGCCGATCAGCCCGAGTCCGGCCGCGCCGCCCATTTCCTCGGAGGTGTCGAACAGCAACTGCATGCCGAGGCAGATGCCGAGCAGCGGCGTGCCCTGTCCGCTGAGTTCTCGGATCAGGCCGGGCAAGCCCAGCGAGTCGAGGTTGCGCATGGCCTGTGGGAACGCGCCCACGCCGGGCAGGACCAGCCCGTCGGCTTTGCGAAGCTCGTCGTGGTCGGCCGTGATCTTCGGAGTCGCCCCCACGTGCTCGAGCGCCTTCTCGACCGAACGGCGGTTCCCCATGCCGTAGTCGATCACCCCGATGCGGCTCACACCAGCGTCCCCTTGGTGCTCGGTACGCCGTGCTCGGTCGCGTCGAGCGCGGTGGCGGACCGGAGCGCCCGGGCCAGCGCCTTGAACGACGCCTCGATCACGTGATGGGCGTTGGTGCCCCGCTCGACGGTCAGGTGCAGGGTGAGCTTGGCGTTCAGGGCCAGCGCGCGGAGGAACTCCTCGACCAGTTCGTGGTCGAAGTTGCCGATCGCGCCGGGGGGAAGCGCGGCCCCGAACACACAAAGGCCCCGTCCGGAGATGTCAATCGCGCACGAGGCGAGCGCCTCGTCCATGGGGATCGTGGCCTGGCCGTAGCGGGCGATCCCGGCGCGCTCACCAAGCGCCTGGTCGAGCGCCTGGCCGATGCAGATCCCGACGTCCTCGACCGTGTGATGGGCGCCGGTGTCGAGGTCGCCACGCGCCTTGACGATCAGATCCAGGTGCGCGTGGCGCGCGAGCAGGTCGAGCATGTGATCGAAGAACCCGACCCCGGTGGCGCGCTCGCCGGCGCCCTCGCCGTCCAGCCCGAGACTGACGTGGATCTCGGTCTCCTTCGTCTTGCGGTCGATTTGGGCCGTGCGGGTCATTGACGGTCATTCTCCCGAAAGCGTGCCTGCAGGGATCTGGCGTGAAGCTCGAACCCCTCGGCCTGGGCGAGCGGCGCGGCCGACGCGGCCAGCTCATTCGGGTCGCCGATCCGGACTTCGCTGAAGCGCCGCATGAAGTGCTCGGGGCTGAGACCGGAGGCGAACCGGGCGGCCCCGTTGGTCGGGAGGATGTGGTTCGAACCCGCGATGTAGTCGCCGAACGCGGTCCCGGCGTTGGCTCCGACGAACAGGCAGCCGGCTTTCGTGACTCGGTCGCTCAGCGCCTCGGCCGCCTGCCCGACCAGCTGGAGATGCTCGGGGGCGAAGGCCTCGGCCAATGCGAGCGCGTGCTCGGGGTCGTGCGTCTGGACCAGGGCGGTGACCGCTCCGGTGTCGGCGCCGGTCTGGAGCCGGCTCTGAAGTGTGTCGAGGACTCCGCCGTCGTCGGAGATCGCGATCACCAGCGTGCCGGGCCCGTGCTCGGCCTGGGCCAACAGGTCAAGTGCGAGCAGGTTGGTGTCCGCATCCCGCGTGGCGATCGCCACCAGGTCGCTGGGGCCGGCGAAGCCGTCGATCCCGACCTGCCCGAACACCTGGCGTTTGGCCTCCTGCACGTACAGGTTGCCCGGACCGACGATCAGGTCGACGGGCTCGATCGTCTCGGTCCCGTGGGCGAGCGCGGCGATGGCATGCGCGCCCCCCATGCGGTACACGGAGGATGCGCCGGTCAGCGCGGCCGCCGCCAGGATCACCGGATCGATGTCGCCGTGCGGTTGCGGAGGCGCGGCCAGCGCGATGTGCTCGACTCCGGCCAGCCGGGCGGGCACCACGCCCATGACCACGGTGCTCGGGTAAGGCGCTCGGCCACCCGGGACGTACACGGCGGCGCGCGCGACCGGGGCGTGGCGCTGGACGATGCGGTGGGTTCCGAGGTCGACCGGGACGTCGTTGCGGTCCTGGCTCGCGACCAGCACAGCCTCGAGGTTCTCGATGGCCCGCTCGATCCCGTGACGGACGAGCGGGTCGAGCCGATCGGCAGCAGCCTCGAGTTCGTCGCGGTCGACGGCGAGCTTTGGCGGAGCGTGGCCGGCCGTGTCGAACCGGCGGACGTAGTCGAGCAGGGCAGCGTCCCCGCCGGTCCTCACCGCGGCGATGATCTCGGCGACGTCGTCCTGCACCGAGTCGGGAGCCGGGATCAGTTGTCGGAGCCGTTGTGCGGTCTCGATCGGGTCGCCTGCCGGAGCGGTGAATCGCTCACACCTCATCGAGCCGCTCCAGCAGCGCGTCGATGGCCCCCGCCTTCAACTTGTGGGAGACCGGGTTCGCGATCAGCCGGGCCGTGCTCCGCACGATCTCCTCGCGCACCACGAGCCCATTTTCTTTCAGCGTCGTCCCGCTGGCCGTGAGATCGACGATGCCCTCGGCCAGTCCGGCCAGCGGTGCCAGCTCGACCGATCCCTTGACCTCGACGATCTCGGCCTGGCGGCCGGTCTCGAGGAAGTGGCGCGTGGCGATCCGCGGGTATTTGGTGGCGATCCGCATCACCCCCAGGCGCCGGAGCGCCTCGGCCGCAGGGTCAGCTCCGGCCACCGTGGCCAGGACCATCGTGCACTCCCCGTAGCCGAGATCGACGAGCTCGTAGAGGTCGCGCTCGGACTGCTCGAGCAGCACGTCCTTGCCGGTGATGCCGAGATCGGCGGCGCCGGCCTCGACGTACGTCGGGACGTCCGAGGGGCGCATCGTGATGATGCCGGCCTCGTCGAACAGCAACTTGCGGTCGTTGGTTCGGACGTCCTGGGTGGTGATGCCGAGGCGGTCGAGCAGGTCGAGCGTCTGGTTGAACAGGGCCCCTCTCGGGACCGCGATGCGAAGCGGCGGGTTCATGTCGGTCGCCCGCGTTCCTCACTGGTCAGCGCGATATGCAGCCGCTCCACGTTCAGGGAGAAACCGACCGCGGGGAGCGGCCGGCCGAACTGGCCGAGCAGATCGTCGTAGCGGCCGCCGATCCCGATCGGCACGCCGTACGCCGGGTCGTAGACCTGGAACACCGCGCCGGTGTAGTAGCCCAGGCCGCGGACCAGGCCAAGGTCGAAGATGATCCGGTTGGCGACGTTTGGTGCGAGCTCCGCATGGACGGCCCGCATACCGGTGGCGGCGTGCTCGAGGGGGCCCTCGAGAGCATGCAGCACCTCGGGGCCGCCGCGGGTCTGGGGCACGGTCAGCAGCAGCGCCGCGTCGTCGGGGCTCAGGCCGAGCGCAGTCACCTCGCGCTGCAGCCCGACGAAGTCGCCGTCCGCGAGCTCGGTGAGGATCCGCTCGCGACGGTCCGGTCCCTCGACGTGCAGGCGGTCGAGCAGGTTCGGATAGAGCGCGGCATCGCCGAGTCCGACGCGGTAGGTCTTCAGGCCGGCCGCGTCGAGCGCGTCGCACAGGATCGTGAGGACCTCGGCCGTGCCCTGCGGGCTCTCGGCGCCGATCAGCTCGATCCCGGCCTGCAGGAACTCGCGGGATTGCCCCCGCTGGGGTCGCACCCCGCGGTAGGCATGGGCGAAGTAGCAGAAGCGCAGGGGTGGCTCGACGTCGTGGTAGCGCGTGGACACGAGACGGGCGATCGGCACGGTCATGTCCGACCGGAGCACGAGCACGTTCCCGTGTTCGTCGAACACGCGGTACGCCGGCCGGCCGGAGTCCATGTGCGCTCGGGTGAACGTGGTCTCGTATTCGAGGGCCGGCGTGTACACCTCGCCGTAGCCGGCTCGCTCGAACACGGCGCGGACGCGGTCGGTCACTGCGCGTAGCTCGCGCATCTCGTCGGGCAGGAAGTCCCGCGTTCCGCTGGGCAGACGATCGGTCATCGCCCCAGAATGTGTCAGCTAATGCTTGGCGGGGCGGTGCCCGTCAGACCGAGACGGGCACGTCATCTTCGCGCTCGATTCGCGCGCCCAGGTCGCGCAACCGCTCGTCGATGCGCTCGTAGCCTCGGTCGATGTGGCGGACGTTGCCGATCTCGGTGACCCCGTCGGCGGCCAGCGCGGCGATCAGCATGGCCATTCCGGCGCGGATGTCCGGTGAGTCGACCCGCTGGCCAGTCAGCCGGCGGGGTCCCACCACCATCGCACGGTGCGGATCGCAGATCGTGATCGACGCGCCCATCAGGACCAGTTTGTCGACGAAGAACAGCCGGTTCTCGAACATCCACTCGTGGATCATCACCGAGCCCTCGGCCTGGGTGGCCAGCGCGGTGGCCACGCTGGTCAAGTCGGCGGGGAACGCGGGCCACGGGCCATCCTGAACCTTGGGGATGTACTCGCCGGCGTCGTTGCGAATGACCAGCCGCTGGTTGCCGGGCACGATGATGTCGGCGCCCCGCTGCTCGGTCCGCAGACCGAGGCGCTCGAACACCAGACGGATCATGCGCAGGTCCTCGGGCACCGTGTCCTTGACCGTGAGCTCACCGCCGGTCACGCCGGCCAGCGCCATGAACGAGCCGATCTCGATGTGGTCGGGCGCGATCCAGTGGGTGCAGCCGCGGAGGCTGCCTACGCCGTGGACGGTCATCACGTTCGAGCCGATCCCGTCGATCTGGGCGCCCATGGCCACGAGCATCCGCGCCAGGTCCTGGACGTGGGGCTCGGAGGCGGCGTTGCGGATCACGGTCGGGCCTCTCGTGAGGGCGGCGGCCATCAGCGCGTTCTCGGTGGCCATCACGGAGGGCTCGTCCATCAGGAAGTCGCATGGCCTGAGCCCGAGCGGGGCTTCGAGCCGGATGTGACCCCGCTCCTCCTCGACGGACGCGCCGAGCGCGCGGAAGGCGTCCAGATGCGGATCCAGCCGGCGCCGGCCGATCACGTCCCCGCCCGGCGGGGGCATCTGGGCCCGGCCGAAACGAGCCAGCAGCGGGCCGGCGAGCAGGAACGACGCGCGGATGCGCTCGGCCAACTCCTGGTCGACCTCGCAGCTGTCCACGCTCGAGCTGTCGATCGAGATCTCGCCCGGGCCGCGCCATTCGACGCGCGCGCCCAATTGCTCGAGCAGCAGTGTCATCGCCTCCACGTCCCGGATGCGCGGAACGTTGCGGAGGATCACCTCATCGTCGGTCAGCAGGCACGCGGCCAGGATCGGAAGCGCACCGTTCTTGTTACCGGCGGGGACGATCGTGCCCGAGAGGGGCACCCCGCCTTCGATTACGAACTTTTGCATGGGTGGCCGGAGGGTACCTTGTCGGGTCGGCGCATCCGGTCCTCGGCGGACGGGCCGCCTTGTGCGTCTGACCACAATCTCCGCATGGGTGGGCACGTCGGAGTCGGCCCGCTGCGACGCCTGCGCCTCGGTCGCGACCCGCCCGCCTTGCCCACCTTGGCCTGGCGGCGGACCGGTCTCCTGCAGAGGCTCAGCTAGGCTCCCGTCCATGCCAGTTCAGACTTCGCGACAAGAGGCCTGGGACCTTCTTTGTGAGTGGACATCCTCCGACTCTCTGCGCCGCCACATGCTGGCCGTGGAAGCGGCCATGCGCGCGTACGCGCCTCGGTTTGACGGCGACGTCGAGCTGTGGGGGCTGACCGGTCTGCTCCACGATTTGGACTACGAGCGGTACCCCAATCTCGAGGACGGACATCCCCGGTATGCCCTTCGCGAGCTCGAGGCGCGGGGTTACCCGCCTGAGCTCGTGCGGGCCGTGGCCTCGCACGCCGACTTCCTCGGCGTGTCCCGCGATTCCTCAATGGAGAAGGCCCTGTTCGCCGTCGACGAGCTCTGTGGCTTTGTCCTCGCGGTGGCCTACGTCCGTCCCGAGCGCTTGCAGGGCATGACGCCGAAATCGGTCAAGAAGAAGCTCAAGCAGCCGAGCTTCGCGGCGGCGGTTCATCGTGACGAGCTCCTCCAGGGCGCCGAGGCGCTCGGCGTCGACTTCGACGAGCATCTGTCGATCGTGATCGCCGCGCTGGCCGAGAAGCAGGATGAGCTCATGCCGGCCGACAGCTCGGAATAGCTGTTCAGGACCCGGCGGCGCGTAGGCGGTAGTCCTCGATCGTCGAGACGACTCCGAGCGGCTCGGTCAGCCGGGTCAGCTCGATCGCGGTCCGCACCGCCCCGGGAGGGCAGACCACGGTCAGCTCTCTGGCCTGGCGGAACAAGCGCCGCTGGACGTTCAGCAGCGCATGCAGGCCCATCGAGTCGATGAACTCGGCCTCACTCAGGTCGATCACCACGTCGCCGGTGCGGCGTCGGATCACATCCTCGAGCCGGGCGACCATCTTCGAGACCGTGAGAATGTCAAGCTCGCCGGCCACGCCGAGCACGGTGGCGCGCCCCTCGAAACGGGTGCTCAGCGCGAGCTGAATCGGACCGCGGGGGCGGAGCGAGCCACCCAGGGTGGGGTCGTCGGGGGATCTTCTCATCGCTGCTCGAGGGGTCGCCGCCGGCGCTCCGCACATCGTTGCACCGTCGGCACACTGGCGCCCCCGTTTCCCCTGCGCATCCGTGGGTCCCGGTGGTCGATGTTCTTCTTCCCGAACGCGGCGCGCACAAACCTGTGTCAACTCGCGACCTCGTGGTCGGCCTCGCAGAGCCGATCCGCCCGGTCGGCTATGGTCCGCCGGCATGGCCGAGGCGGTCAAGATCGTCGTGCTGGAAGGCGACCAGACCGGGCAGGAGCTGCTCGATCAGGCCGTTCGCCTGCTGGATCCGAAGCTGTTGGGGATCGAGCTCGAGCT
>DATFDC010000270.1:0-6300 GCA_035252415.1 Solirubrobacteraceae bacterium | reverse complement strand
AGCCGGCTGCACCGTGCCTGCCGGGGCTGGCGGTTGAGGGCTCGGGCGAGGGTTGTGTGGCAGTCGAGGCCCCGGCGCTTGCGCACCCGGTCAGGCACAACAGCAGGCCGACCTGGGCAGCCAAGCGGAACCGCGTCACGTTCCTAATCTCGGCACAAGGATCGAAAACCCTGAGGCGAGGGTGGGGGCCGGCGTCGGGCTAGATTCAGGGACCGCCTACTTCGGGCGTGGTCGAAGCAACGCTCGCGACGGCTCAGGTTGGCTGCGGCGAGCTCCCCGGCTCCCCGTCGGGCTCGTCGCCAACTCCCGCATGCACGATCAGCACCGCCGCGGGGGCCGCGTTGAGGACCTGGTGACTCACGCTGCCGAGGACCAGGGAGCGAACGTTGCCCCGCCCTCGCGAGCCCATGACGAGGAGGTCGTGGTTGCCTGACTTCATCTGCTCGAGGATCCGATCTCCCGGACGCCCGTGCGTCAGCTGCTTGGTCACGGTAACTTCCGGCGGCACCGCTGAGACGGCCTTGTCGAGGAGCTCACGGTATTCGCGCTCGGTCTCCTCGGCGAGCGCGGCGTAGTCGATGGCCCCGCCGTAGCCACCGCCGCTCAGCAACCACGCCGATTGGTCGGGGACGCAGGTCAGGATCGTCAGCCGGGCGTTGTCGCGCCGAGCCAGGTCGGCCGCCTCGGCCAGCGCGCGATCTCCGTGGTTAGAGCCGTCGATCGCCACGAGGATATCGCGAAACACTCGCCGTCCGCTACCCACGCGCTCGTTGTCCGAATCCCGCCAGTTGACTCGAATCCCGCAGGAACCGTCCGACATGGGACGTCGGCTCCGGCATGAGTCGGGCGTTGGCCCCCAGGCCTTCGGATGAAGATGTACCGGCCGCGGCGTGGGTAGTACCGTCACACGCGGCGACTGCGACCGGTCTGAGCGCCGCCGATGTACTACAGGAGGGAGTAGGCATGAGCAACGGTTCGGCGCCCGACTCGATTCTCCGCGGGTTGCGCGACGAGTTGAACGACCTCGAGGCGCTGTACAAGGACATTCACAGCCACCCCGAGTTGTCGATGCAGGAGAAGCGGACCGCCGGATTGGCGGCGGACCGCCTCAAGGCGGCGGGGTTCGACGTGACCGAGGGTGTCGGGAACACCGGCGTGGTCGGGTTGCTGAAGAACGGCGACGGACCGACGGTGATGCTTCGCGCCGACATGGATGCCCTTCCGGTCAAGGAGGCCACGGGTCTGCCCTACGCCAGCGCGGTGACCGCGACCGATCCCGACGGGAACGAGACGCCGGTGATGCACGCCTGCGGCCATGACATTCACGTCACCTGGCTGGCCGGTGCCACCGCGTTGCTGGCCGGGGCCAGGGATGCCTGGCAGGGCACGCTGATGGCCGTCTTCCAGCCCGCGGAGGAGATCGCGGCGGGCGCCCGGGCGATGATCGACGATGGCCTCTTCAAGCGCTTCCCGAAACCCGACGTGATCCTCGGCCAGCACGTCATGCCGTTGTCCGCGGGGATCATCGCCAGCCAGGCCGGGGTGATCACCTCTGCCGGCGACAGCTTTCAGATTCGGATGTTCGGTCGGGGGGCACACGGCTCGATGCCGCAGGCCAGCATCGACCCCGTGGTGATGGCCGCCTCGACGGTCCTGCGGTTGCAGACGATCGTCTCGAGGGAGGTCGCGCCATCGGATGCGGCCGTCGTCACCGTCGGCGCGCTCCAGGCCGGCACCAAGGAGAACGTGATCCCGGACGAGGCTGTGATCAAGCTCAACGTGCGCACGTTCGACGAAAACGTGCGCAAGCACGTGCTCGAAGCGATCAAACGGATCGTGAACGCCGAGTCAGAGGCCGCCGGGGCGCCCAGGCCACCCGAGATCACCCCGCTCGATCGCTACGACCTCGTGCGCAACGACGATCAGGCAACCGAGCGGGTGCGGAGCGTGTTTCACGCGCACTTCGGGGATGACCGGGTGATCCACACCGGTCCGGCTTCCGCCAGCGAGGACTTCGGCTCGTTCGGCGCGGAATGGCATGTGCCATCGGTGTTCTGGTTCATCGGCGGGGTGGACCCCGACACCTACGCGGAGGCCGAGCGGGAGGGCCGGCTGAGCGAACTGCCCACCAACCACAACCCCAGGTTCGCCCCCGTCATCCACCCGACGCTCGAGACCGGCGTGGAGACGCTCGTCACAGCCAGTTGCGCCTGGCTCGCCCCCTAGCCTTCGCATACCTCGATGGCGTCCCCGCCCTTGCTGGCCGGATTCGATCCAACCCTGCTCCTGGTCCTGAACCTGATCGGGACGTTCGTGTTCGGCCTGAGCGGCGGCATGGCCGGCGTACGCAAGCAACTCGATCTGTTCGGGGCCGTCGTCCTCGCCGTGGTCGTCGGAATCGCGGGCGGCACCATCCGCGATCTGCTGATCGGCATCCCGCCAGCCACGTTCAGGGACTGGCGGTACCTGGCCGTGGCCGGCGGCGCCGGCCTCGTGACGAGCCTCGCCCACCCGGCGATCGACCGCCTCCAGCGCCCGATCGACGCGCTCGACGCCGCCGGCCTGGCACTGTTCTGCGTGACCGGTGCGGCCACCGCGCTGGCCCATCGTCTCGGCGTCGTCGACGCGGTGATCCTCGGGGCGATCACCGGCATCGGCGGAGGCATGGTTCGCGACATCCTCGTGGGAGAGATCCCAACGGTCCTGCGCGGCGGCCTCTACGCGATTCCCGCCCTGGTGGGCGCCGGGATCGTGGTCGTTGCCTATCACGCCGGGGACCACACCGTCGTGTTCCCGATTGTCGGTGCCGTCGTTTGCTTTCTCATGCGCATGGCCGGCCTCCGCTACGGTCTCGGACTCCCGCGCGCAGCAGATGTGGCGATCACCGGTGAGCGCCGACTCCGCCGCAGCCGAGCCGCGGAGGACGACCACGGCGACGAGCGCCATCGGGAGCCGCCCGACGATCCCGGCGGCGAGAAATCGACGCTGGCTTTGCCGAAACGGTGACGTGACAGTGGCCTGGCGCTTCTATCGCGCCATGCCGACGGACCGGAAGGCAGTGGTGACATTCTCGCCCGCAGGATTCGCCGCGAGACAGAGTGAGAGGAGGATTCGAGCCTTGAGGCCGTCGAGTATCCCCGCTGGGATCGCACCGATCTCCAGGAGCTCGGTTTCGCTGCCGCGGTAGCGATACGTACTGCGCAGCAGCTCTCCGGAGCCGGTCCGAGATGCGAGTACGACGGGCATCTCGGTGGCGAGTTGCTCGATCGCCGCGACCATCGGCGGCGTCACGTGACCACCGCCGAAGCCCTCGATGACGACACCCCGAAAGCCTTGCGCCGCCAGCGAACGCAGGATCCGTCCGTCATCGTCGAGGGACACGCGAATCAGCGCGACAGGCGGTACGTGAGCATCCGATGGCACGTTCAGGCAGAAGCGCCCGACCGGCCTCGAGACGATCACCGGGTGGCCCTCGCTGAGCCAGCCGATCGGCCCGATGATCCGCGATTGGAAGGCGGATGGCTTCGAGGTGTGGGTCTTGGACACAAATCTCGCGGCATGGATGTCATCGTTGAGGACGACCAGCACGCCGAGGCCGCGCGCGACGGTACTCGCCGCGACTCGCACCGCGGCGAGCAGGTTCGCCGGTCCGTCGGTGCCGGGCACCGACGGGCTGCGCATCGCTCCGGTGATCACGACCGGCGCACTGCCGGGACACAGGAGATCGAGCGCGAAGGCGGTCTCTTCGATCGTGTCGGTCCCCTGGGTGATGACGATCCCGGCCGAGCCGTCCGCAATCCGAAGCGCGATCTCGTCGCGGAGGGCGAGCAGGTCGGCGAAGGTGATCGACGGGGAGGGGCGCTGCATGAACTGGGCGGTCCTGAGGTCCGCGACCTCGTCGATCTCCGGTGCGGACCGCGCGATGGCCTCGGCGGTCAGGGTCGGGCGACCCGCGGCGGCGTGGCCGTCATCGAGGGTTGCGATCGTTCCCCCGGCGGCCAGATAGTCGACGCGCGGCAGCCAGTGATGCCGGGTGCGTATGGCCGGCAGCGATCCGGTCCAGGGCTGGATCGTCTCCGGCGCGGCGAGGCGAACCGGCGACTGCTCGCCCGCGGGGGATACGGCTCGTGCAGGTCCATCCGACGGCGCGAATGCAGGCTGAGTGCTGGTGTCCGCGTTCATGCAGTGAGGTTGACCGCTGAGAGCCCACGGCGGAATGGGTGCTTTCGTGCATCCGGGTGCCGTGATGTAGCCGCCAACGCTTCACCGCAGGCGAGCCTCATCGAGGTCGAGGTCGCGTTCGATCTCGCGCAGCATCTCAGCCGGGTAGCGGTTGTCGCGACGCAGTTCAGACACCCGGCGACGCTGGGCGGCGATGACCGCGCGACGAGCGCTATCGATCTGATCGGACTCGGGCGCGCGATCACCGTCGCCGTCGTGGCGTGGGACGAGCCGGTCCAGCCGCGCGTGATACGGGGCACTGATGCGCTCGGCGGCGCCCTCCGAGATGCGGTCGTCGGAGGCAAGCGCCTCGATCTCCTCCAGGGCAGCGTGCAGGATGGCGGCCTGGGCCTGCGCGAGCAGGCGCTGGCGTGCGGCGCCTTGCTGAAGGCCGAGACGGCGGATCAGGGGCCCCAGCGTGAGGCCGGGCACGACCAGCGTGATCAGCACGGCGCCGTAGGCGAGAAAGATGACGAGGGAGCGGTGCGGGAACGGCTGGCCCGCGACCTGCAGCGGGATGGCGAGCGCGAGCGCGAGCGTGACGCCGCCGCGCATCGCGCTCCAGCCCAGCACGAACCGTGCGGCCGGCTGCGCGGGCGTGCCCGTGCGTCCGCGGCGAAGCGCTCGTGCGACGGGCGAGAGCGCGAACATCCAAACCAGGCGCAACGCGAAGATCGCCGCCGCGACGGCAACCACCTGGCCCACCAGGGTGATGGTGAACCCACCGCCGATTCCCTGGACGATGTGCGGGAGCTGCTCCCCGACCAGCAGGAACAGCAGGGCGTTGAGGAGGAAGACGAGGACGTCCCAGAAGGCGCGGATCCGCAGCCGGCTATGCGCGGAGGTCGTCTCGGTCTCGCGGGTCGCCGCGTATAGCCCGGCGGCGACCGCGGCGAGCACGCCCGAGGCGCCGATCTCGTCGGCGGGAATGTAGGCAATGAACGGCGTGAGCAGGGTCAGTGCCAGCTCGGCGTCGGTCTGGAGTCGACGCCGCAGCAGGGTGGCCAGCGACGCGGCGATCAGGCCGATCACCGTTCCGACTACGACCTCGAACGCGAACTTCCCGATCGCATCGAGCGGGGAGAAGGCTCCGCTGCCGACGGCAGCAAGAGCGATCGTGAAAGCGGTGATCGCTGTGGCATCGTTCACCAGCGACTCGCCTTCGAGGATCGTCACGATCCGCGCCGGTGCGCCGAGGCGCTGCAGGATCGCGCTCGCCGACACCGGATCGGTCGGACCCAGCACCGCGCCGAGCACGAATGCGACTGCCCACGGCAGTCCCGCGACGAGCACTCCGACCACCGCGACGCCGCCGACCGTCGCGAGCACCAGGCCGACGGCCAGCATCAGGATCGGTCGAGCGTTCGCGCGGAGCTCACCGACCGAGGAGAGAAAAGCCGAGGAGTACAACAGCGGCGGCAGAAACAACACGAGCACGAGGTCGGGGTTCAGCCGCGGGGACGGGATTCCCGGTGCCAGCCCCATCACGAGGCCGCCGAGGACGAGTACCACCGGGTAGGGCGTGCCCGTCCCAGCCGCCAGACCCGCCAGTAGCGTAATTGCCGCCAGCAGCGCGATCACGAGGCTCGCGTCGATCATCCCGTTCGCCGGGCCACGGTGTTGCGCGGTGGCCGCAGGTGACCGACCGCGTGATCGAGCGCCTCGGCCAGTCCCGGACGGGATCTCACGCCGTGAAGGCTTCCCTCGTGTCGATCCTGCCCAACTCGACACGAGCGCGGGTGCGCTCCATGCGCTCCGTTCTGCCTCGGCAGATCACGTGGCGAATGGGTGGCGATGCCCATATGCGCCTCCGCTGTTACACGGCAAGCTTGAAGCAGCACTTGCGCAATCACACAACTGCACCGGCGCAATCCGGGACGCAGCGGTGCATTGCCGCTCAAATCGCCGACCGCAAGGAGGGACGCCATGTCGACATCGAGGACCAGATCCTCCTCTAAATCCACACCCATGCCGGCCGCACCCGCGAACGCCGGCAAGCGCGGCGACTCGGTGGAGCGCTCGCCGGAGCGGCGCGCGACAGTGCAATCCCCGCCGGCGGGGCGCGCTCGTGGGCCGGAG
>DATFDC010000269.1:0-2614 GCA_035252415.1 Solirubrobacteraceae bacterium | reverse complement strand
CGCGTACCCGGCGACCGGCACCCCGGACTCAGACAACTGCGTCTTCCTCGCCGCGCGAGAGCACCAGCGCGCCGGCCTCCTCGAGCTTGCGCACGATGGCCACGATCCGGCCCTGGGCCTCTTCGACCACGCGCTTGCGCTGCGGCGGCATGTAGGCCATCTCCTCGACCAGCATGGTCGCCCCGCGCTCCGACATGTTCGACAGGATGCGCTCCTTGACGTCGTCGTTGACGCCACGGAGGGCCAGGGCGAGGTCCTTCTGGTCGGCCTCGCGCAGCACCAGCTGGATCGAGCGGTCGTCGAGCTTGACGATGTCCTCGAACACGAACAGCAGACGGCGGACCTCGGCGGCGAGCTCCTCGTCGGACTCGGTCAGGGCATCGAGCACGTTGCGCTCGGTCGAGCGATCGGCGTGGTTGAGGATCTCGGCCAGCGACTTGATCCCGCCGGCGGAGGAGTACTCCTGCTGGACCACGCTGTCGAGCTTCTTCTTCATCACGCTCTCGACCTGCTTGACCACATCCGGGCTGGTCTCGCCCATGCGCGCGATACGCAGCGCGATCTCGGCCTGCTCGCCCGAGGGCAGGTGCGAGAGAACCTGGGAGGCCAGCGACGTGTGCAGGTTGGCCACGACCAGCGCCACCGTCTGGGGCGACTCGTTGCGCAGGAAGGTGACGAGCTGCTCGGGCGGCGTCTTGCGCAGGAACTCGAACGGCCGCATCTCGATCACGCTCGAAAGCCGTCCGATGATCTCGAGTGCCCGCTCGGGTCCGAGGGCGCGCTCGAGCACCTCGCGCGCGTAGTCGACGCCGCCGGCCATCAGCGAGTCGAACGCCTCGACCGTGGCGGCCAGTTCCTCGAGCACGGTCGCGGTGGTCAGCGGGTCGACCCGCTGGAGCTTGGCCATCTCGAGCGAGAGCGACTCGATCTCCTCGTCGCGCAGGTGCTTGAACACCTCCGCGGCGCGATCGGGCCCGAGCGAGACCAGCAGCACGGCCGCCTTCTTGCGACCAGGCAGCGCGGGACGCTTGACTGTGGGCCCACCCGCCGTCCCGGCCGGGGCGGGTGCCGCCGGCGCGTTCGGGGCGACCTGTTCGAGCTCAGCGGCCACCGACCTAGTCCTCGCTCATCCAGGCCCGGACCTGCTGGGCGACGCGATCGGGATCGCGCTCGACCAGCTCCTCGACCTGGCGCTTGGGAACGTTGACCGGTGAGCGCAGCCGCTTGATGTCGGTGGGCTCGTCGTCGCCGCCCGAGGCGAGCGCTGCGAGCGGCCGCGGGGTCTCGAGCTCGCGCAGCCAGGTCGGCTGCCCGCCGAACACCTCGCGCTCGCGGCGCTTGAGGTTGCGGCGCATGAAGAACAGGAACAGCAGCGCGCCCAGGCCGACCGCGCCGTACTTGGCGTAGCCGAGCATCTTGGTCGGGGAGCTCGGGGTTGCCGTGGTCGTGGCCGGCTTGGCGAACGCGATCTGGGACACCGACAGGGTGTCGCCGCGCTTGGCGTTGATGCCGACCGCGCCGGCCACCGCGTTCTTGATCGCCGGGATGGCCGAAGCCGGAACCGACTTGTCGACCAGCACCGAGACCGTTTGGCTGTTGACCGCGCCGGGCGCGATCGTCGAGTGGGTCACGGTCTTGTTGACGCCGAACGTCGTGTTCGAGCTCTTGTTGTTGTAGTTCGAGTTGCTCGAGCCGCCGGTCGCCGCGTAGGCCGGGATCGTCCCGGTGGTCCCGCCGGCGGTGCCGCCCCCGCCCTTCAGCGTCTCGGTCTGGGTCTGCTGGGTCAGCGGCACGCCCTTCTTGCCGTACGTCAGGATGTCGGAGGTGGCCTGGTTGGCGTTGACGTCGGCGTTGACCACGACCTGGGCCTTGCCCGGGCCGAGGGTCTGGGCGAGAAGGCCGGTGGCCGCGGCGGCCATCTGTGCGTCGTACTGATTCTGGACGGCCTGCTTGGAGGTGGCGCCGCCCGAGGCGTCCGCGCTCGAGGTCGGCCACAGCAGCGCGCCGCTCGAATCGGTGATCGTGACCTTCTGGTTCGAGAGCCCCTGGACGCTCGAGGCGACCAGCGAGGCGATGCCCTTGACCGCGCTCGGGTCCAGCGTGCCGGAGTCAGACAGCAGCACCGAGGCGCTCGAGGACGGACCGTTCTCGCCGAACAGCTGATCCTGCTGGCTGGGCAGCACGAGGTTCACCGTGGCGGAGTCGACGCCCTGGATCTGCTCGATCGTCTGGTCGAGCTGGCCCTCGAGCGCACGCTGGTAGGTGATCTCCTGCTGGAAGTTCGAGGCGCCGAGCGAGGACTTGTCGAGCAGCGTGAAGCCAGGCTGTTGGCTGCCGACGCCGAGCAGGCCCGCGGTGGCCAGCGCGATGCGCGCCTGGCTCACCTGACCCGAGTCGACCGCCAGCGCGGTGCCGCCGTTCTGGATCTCGTAGCCGATCCCCTTGGCATCCAGGGCGCTGGTGATCTTGCCCGTCTGGGCCGGATCCAGGCTGGTCTCGAGCGTGGTGTAGCTCTTGGTCGAGGCGAAGTGCATGACGAGCACGAGGAACACGATCGCGGCGGCGGCGGCCCCCCCGACCATGGCCCAGCCCTTGGGCGTCAGCTTGGTGATGA
>DATFDC010000268.1:0-10526 GCA_035252415.1 Solirubrobacteraceae bacterium | reverse complement strand
GCTCGACGTGTGAGGGGAACAGGTTGACCCCGCGGATGATCATCATGTCGTCGCGGCGTCCGCCCAGCCGGATCAGCCGGGCCGTCGTCCGGCCGCAGCGACAGGGCTCGAGCGTGAGCGCGCCGAGGTCGCCGGTCCGGTAGCGGATCAGCGGCAGCGCCTCCTTGGTCAGCGTGGTGAACACCAGCTCGCCGGTGGCGCCCGGCGGGAGCGGCTGCTCGGTTTCCGGCTCGATCACCTCGACCAGGAAGTGGTCCTCGTTGACGTGCAGGCCGTCGCGCGCGGTCAGGCACTCGGTGGCCACGCCGGGGCCGCACATCTCGGACAGGCCGTAGAAGTTGATCGCCTTCATGCCGAGCGCGCGATCGATCTGCTGACGAAGGCCGTCGGTCCAGGGCTCGCCGCCGAACAGGCCGAGCTCGAGCGGGGTCTCGGCCGGGTCGACGCCGGCGTCCTGCAGGGCCTGGGCGATGACCAGGGCGTAGGACGGGGTCGAGACCAGGACGTGAGCGCCGAAGTCGCGCAGCAACATGGCCTGGCGGGCGGTCATCCCGCTCGACACGGGCACCACGGTGGCGCCGATTCGCTCCCCACCCTGATGGAACCCGAGGCCGCCGGTGAACAGCCCGTAGCCGTTCGCGTTGTGGATCAGCATGCCCGGCCGCACGCCGGCCATCGTCATGCAGCGGGCCATCAGCTCGGTCCAGGTCTCCATGTCGTTTCGCGTGTAGCCGACCACGGTCGGCTTGCCGTGGGTCCCGCTCGAGGCGTGGACGCGCACGAGCTGCTCGCGCGGGACGGCCAGCAGACCGAACGGATAGCTCCCGCGCAGATCGGACTTAAGGAAGAAGGGGATCCGCGTCAGGTCGCTCAGCGAGCGGACGTCCTGCTCGGCCTCGATGCCCGCCTCGCGCAGGCGCTCGGCACCGAGGGGCTGTCCTTGCAGCACCCGGGCCACCGTGGCGCGCAGACGCTCGAGCTGAAGGCTCTCGAGCTCCTCGCGACTCAGGGTCTCGGCGGCGTCCCAGACCTTCAGTTCAGAGGATGCGGCGGTCAGC
This sequence comes from Solirubrobacteraceae bacterium, assembly GCA_035252415.1. GTDB lineage: Bacteria > Actinomycetota > Thermoleophilia > Solirubrobacterales > Solirubrobacteraceae > Palsa-465. The sequence goes on along the minus strand of DATFDC010000268.1, from coordinate 9,468 downwards.
GTTCCAGTGCTCCTCGAGATTGCGCACGAGCGCCGGACTGAGGTGGCAATAGACCTGCTCGTGGGCGTAGGTGGCCATGTACTCGCGAAACAGCTCGATCGGCTCCTGCCCGACCCGCATCGCGGCGCGGTTGGCCGAGGCGTTGATCAGGCCCGAGCTGGTCAGCGCGGTGATGCGAGCGTCGATCGCCTCGTCCATCTGGCCGTCCTGCACCACCTCGTCGCACAGCAGGTCGGCGTCCGGCTCGCCGGCCACCCATTCGCGGCCGGACAGGATGGCCTGCCGGGCGGCTCGCTCGCCGACCGACCGCCACAGGCGCAGGTTGGAGGCGCCGGGGATGATCCCCTCCTTGCGGGCCGGGAGGTACAGGCGCACGCCACGGACGGCGATCACGTGATCCATCACGTGCAGGAGCTGGCAGGCGCCGCCGATCGCGAACTTCTCGACGCCGGCGATCCACATCTTCTCGGTGGCCGGAGTCTCCGCGCCCGGGCCGATCCCGCGGAAGATCTTGTTCACGTAGCCCATGTCGCGGAGCACGTAGAAGAGGAAGTCGATCCGCCCGTGGTAGAGGTGGGTGAGGTTGATGCCGGCGCCGAACGGCCGCTGCCCGGCGTACCGGGGGTGATCGACCTTGCCGCCGCGGACCACGCCGATCTCGATCTCGGGGTCGAGCAGGATCAGATCGACCGCGGCCTCGGTGGCGGCCAGGGTGGTCGAGTCCTCCGCGTTCAGGTGGCGCGGGTTGCACATCTCGAGCACGCCGGCCGGGCCGTGTTTCGTCACCCGTGCCGCGCCCAGATCGACGGTGCCCTTCGCGCGCAGCTCTTCGAGGTGCTGGAAGGCGAGGGCGGTCGGCGCCAGCATCGACTCGACCAGATGGCGTCCGATCCTCGGGATGGCCAGGATCTCGCCGGTCAGCAGCCCCTGGTTCAGCTCGACGCCGGTCTTCTCGGAGAGCTTTCGGGTGCGCTCTTCCTCGACCTCGGCCCGGGTCGGCACCAGGCCGGGCACGCGGTCGGCCGCGGCGTAGAGGAGATCGTCGAGCCGGACCGTCTTAGTGCAGGCATCGGTCAGCTCGTCGTAGAGCTCCTCGACGGACAGGCCGTGCTCGGCGAGAACGGTGGCGGGGGGCGGCTGCTCGGTCGTGGCCATCGCCTGCAGCATAAGGCTCCCGGCCCGTGCTTATCTCCCCGAACCCCTGATCCCCCGATCGCTCCCGGAAGATGAGCACGCTGGGGGTGCTTATGTCCCGGGAGCGGCAGATCGCTGCGAGGTTTCGGGACTTTTGCATGGGCCTCGCTGCGCTCGGCGTCCATGGGGCCGCTCACCCCGTCCGGACACGCCGCGTCTTATAGCGCGTCCAGCAGGTCCGCTACCCCGTCGATCACGGCGTCCGGCCGGTGGCGCTCGGGCAGCTTGCCCAGGTCGATCGTGCCGCTCATCCCGCTGCGCACGAGGACGGTCTTCGAGCCGCCCATGCGGCCGAGGGCGATGTCCATACCGGCGTCGTCGCCGATCACCGCGATCTGGTCGGTGGGAAGGCCGAGGCGGGCGCCGACCTCCTCGACCGCCGCCCGCGAGGGCTTGCCGACGATGCGCGGGCGCGCACCGGTCACCTTGGCGATCCCGGCGGTGACCATCGCGCCCCGGCTGTAGATGATCCCGTTGGCGCCCGCGTAGCCGCGCGCGTAGCTGCCGGTGAGCAGCGGCGCGCCCCGGGTGATCGCCCGGGCGGCCCGCTCCATGTCCTTCAGGTCGGCTTCGTCGACGTGGGCGACGAACACGACCTCGGCGTCCTCACCCTCGGCCTCGGGAACGCCGGCGGCGATCATCCGCGCCTTGATCACGTCGTGGGCGAACAGCAGCGCCGGCCGATCCGGGTAGCGCCGGCGGATGTAGGTGATCGCGCTCTCGACCGGGGTCAGCATTTCGTGGTCCTGCACCGGGATGCCGTCCTCGCGCAGGGCCCGCGCCATCGTCTCGGAGGTGACGTGACTGCCGTTGGTGAACACGGCGAGCGGACGGCCAGAGTCGCGGATCTTCTCGAGTACCTCGACCGCGCCCGGCTGAGGATGGGCGCGGCCGTCGGGGCCGCGGTGAGCGAGCGTCCCGTCGACGTCGAACATGAAGCCGCGCACGTCGCGCAGCAACCCGTCAAGCACGCCGCCACACCACCGTGTCGCCACCGTTGTGGGTGAGCTCGAACTGCGAGATGGCAGGCCGGCGGGCGAGCTCCTGGATCAGTGAGACCAGCGGGCTGCGACCGGGGCGGGCGGCGGGCGCCGGCGAAGGCTTGTCGCGGGCCTCGATCATCGCGTCGACCTGCTCACCCGGCATGGTCAGGCGCAGCAGCAGCTCCTCCTCGGAGATGCGCTCACCGAACCGCTCGCGCGCGCCGTCGAGGCTGATTGGCTGCAGGTCGCGCAGCTTGTTCGCCTGTGGGCGCGACAGGACCTTCTCGGCGATGTCCGGGTCGACCGGCGCGGCCGGCTCGCCGTAGTGACCGAGGAAGTAGCGCACGGTCTCATCGGACACGTTGGCCCAGCGCTCGGGGTCGATCACGTTGCGCGCGGCCTGGCTGGCCACGAACTGCGAGACCGGCGTGACCAGGATCGGATAGCCCATCTCGGCCCGGACCCGGGTGACCTCGTCGAGCACGGCGTCGAACAGCTCGGGTCGGCGCATCTCCTCGAGCATGCGCCGCGTCGTGGTGACCATCCCGCCGGGCAGCTGGTGGCGGTAGTAGACCGCGTCGAACTCGCGGGGCGCGCCGGGCGGGAGGCCCTTGGCGCGGGCGATTTCCTGGAAATGCTGCGCGACAAGCGCCTCGGGCTCGAGGTCGAGGTCGTGTGAGTAGCCGTTCGCCTCGAGGTTGCGCATGGTGCTCACGACCTCCGGCTGAGAGGTCCCGCGCGAAAGCGGCCCCGACGCGGTATGCACGACCTGGAAGCCCGCCTTCACGCCCTCCACGTACATGAGCGGCGCCAGACCGATCGTGCAGTGGCTGTGCACCTCGACCGTCCGGTCTCCGGCGGCGGCCACGAAGTGCGGCGCAAGTTCGCGGACGGCATCGACCGTGAGCAAACCGCCGGGGTCCTTCAGATACAGCCGGTCCATGTCCGGGCAGTCGGCGAGCGCCGCCGCCCGCTCGGCGTAGTAGGCGTGCGTGTGCACGTCGCTGATCGAGTAGGTGAGCCCGACGACGACCTCCTCCATGCCCTGCGCCTTGGCAATCTCGGCGACCCGCCGCAGACGTCGCACGTCGTTCGAGGGGTCGGCGATCTGCAGGCGCCGGATGCCGTTGCGGACCACGAGCTTCAAGGCCAGTTCGATCACGTCCTCCTCGGCCGGCACCCAGGAGATGAAGCGCACGCCCGGCGTGATCATGCTGAGCGGCGTGTTCGGCATGGCCGCGCTGACCAGCCGGATCCGCTCCCATGGGTCCTCGCGATGGAAGCGCACCGAAACCGCCATGTGGGTGCTCGAGGTGAAGTCGCAGGCGTGGTAGCCGACCCGGTCCACGGTCGGGGCGATCGCGACAACGTCCGGAGTGGTCAGCCCGGTGGCGCCCCACAGGCTCTGGTTGCCATCGCGCATCGTCGTGTCGACCACCTCGATGACGCGGCTCATACGATCGCCCGGGCCAGCCAGTCGGTGGTCACCGCGCCGCGGCGGAAGTCGTCGTGGCCGAGCACGCTGATCAGCAGCGTGCGGTTGGTCTCCACGCCCTCGACGTCGAGATCCTCGAGCGCCTCGATCAGCACGTCGAGCGCGGCGTCGCGGTCGGCCGCGTGCGCGATCAGCTTGGCCATCAGCGAGTCGTAGTAAGGCGGGATCAGCGCGCCCGGGTAGCAGTGCGTGTCGACCCGGAGCCCGGCCAGGTCGGGAACGCAGAACAGCGACAGCGTCCCGGGGCTCGGCATGAACCCGCGCGCCACGTCCTCGGCGTTCAGCCGGCACTCCACGGCGTGGCCGTCGAGCGTCACATCGTCCTGGGTGAAGTCGAGGGCTCGGCCGTCGGCGATGCGCAGCTGAAGGGCGACGAGGTCGCGGCCGGTGACCGCCTCGGTGACCGGGTGCTCGACCTGGATCCGGCAGTTGATCTCGAGGAAGTAGGCCTCGCCGGTCTCTGAGTCGACCACGAACTCGACCGTGCCCAGATTGCGATAGCCGATGGCTTCGGCGAAGCGAACGGCCGCGTCGCGGATGACGTCGCGGGCGCCAGGCTCGAGCGCCGGGGCGGGCGCCTCTTCGATCAGCTTCTGGTAGCGGCGCTGCACCGAGCAGTCGCGTTCGCCGAGGTGAACCACGTGGCCCCGCTCGTCGGCGGCGATCTGCACCTCGACGTGGCGCGCGGCGGCGATGAACCGCTCGAGGTAGAGCCGCTCGTCGCCGAACGCGGCGCCGGCCTCGCTGCGGGCCAGGCTGAGCAGCCCCTCGAGCTCGTCGCTGTCACGGACCAGCTTGATCCCGCGGCCCCCGCCCCCGCCGGCCGCCTTGACCAGCAGCGGGTAGCCGATCTCGTCGGCCACGGCCCTGGCGTCCGCCGCGGACGCGACCTCCCGGCCGGGCAGCACGGGCACGCCGGCACGGACCGCCTCCTCGCGAGCCCGCAGCTTGTCGCCGCTCAGCTCGATCACCTCGGCCGGCGGCCCCACGAACGTGATGCCGTGCTCGCGCGCCCGCGACGCGAGCTTGGGACTCTCGGAGAGGAAGCCGTAGCCCGGATGGATCGCGTCGCAGCGCGTGCCGAGCGCGGCCTGCACCACGAGGTCGTCGCGCAGGTAGCTCTGGGCGGCCGGCGCGGGGCCGATGCACACCGCGCGGTCCGCCCGCCGCGCCGCGAGCCCGTGCATGTCGACCTCGGAGGCGCCGACCACGGTCTCGAGTCCCTGCTCCTGACACGCGGTGACGATGCGCAGCGCGATCTCGCCGCGGTTGGCCACGAACACGCGCTTGATCCGCTTCACGCCGTCTCCGGTTCGACACGGAACAGCGGCTCGCCGTACTCGACCAGGTGCGCGTTCTCGGCGATGACCTCGGCCACCGTGCCGGCCACGCCGGCGGGTACCGAGTTCATCATCTTCATCACCTCGATGATGCAGACGATCGTGTCGGGCTCGACCCGGCTGCCTACCTCGACGAACGGGGGCTTGCCCGGCGCCTCCGCGCGGTAGAACGTCCCGAGCATCGGAGCGGGGATCGTGGTGAGTCCGTCGGTGGAACCCGGCGAGTCGGGCGCGGGCTCCGGTTCGGACTCGGGCTTGGTCTCGTGCGATTGCCGTGGCGGGGGCGGCGATGCGAGCGCACCCCCGTCCCCCTTTACCACGTGAAGCGAGAAGCCGTCGGTGTCGATGCGGAGCTCGGACAGGTCCGACTCGTCGATGATCCGCAGGATCTCCCGGACGTCGTCGTCGGAAAGCGGCATGCGGTCAGTCCTTCGGCGTCCCGGCGCCGAAGGTATTCATGATCAGCGACAGCGCCGACTCCGCCTTGGGCTTCTCGGACTTCTTCTTGGCCACCGCGGTGACCGGGCGCGTCTGCACGACGAACAGCTCGCCGTCGGAGTCGCGGGCGAGGGCCCACTCGATGTCCTGATGGCTGCCGAAGTGGCGCTCGACATTGCGGGCGACTCCGACCAGGCGCTCGAGCGCGGATTCGTCGAGGCAGCGGCGCTCGCACTTGTCGTCCGGCACCGCAACGCGGACGGCGCCGTTGCCGCCGGCGTCGGGCACGTACTGCACGTCCTTGGCGTGGACGTGCTCGCGCACGACCTCGCGGGTGACCTTGCTGACCAGGAAGTCGTCGGGCGTGACCTCGCCGCCCACCACGGCCAGGCCGAGGCCCCAGCTCGCGTTGATCGCCACCATGCTCGGATCGCCGCTCACCGGGTTGCAGGTGAACATCACGCCGGACACCTCGGCGTCGACCATCGACTGCACGGTCACCCCCATCGCCGGGGTCTGCGCGCGATCTCCGAGGCGCAGGCGGTAGCTGATGGCCGGGGGACTGAACAGGCTGACCCAGCAGTCGCGCACCGCGTCGCATACCGGCTCGGCCCCGCGCACCCACAGATAGGTCTCCTGCTGCCCGGCGAACGTGGCGTCCTGGCTGTCCTCGCCGACCGCGCTCGAGCGGACCGCCACCGGCGGTGAATCCTCGCCGAGCGCCGCGTACCCTTCGGCGATCTCGCGGCGGACCGCCTCGGGCACCGGGGCGAACCGCATCGCCTCACTGAGCGCGTGGGACGCGCGGCCGATGCCGTCCACATCACCTGCCGAGAGCCCGGACAGCGCGCTGTTGATCCGGTCCTGCAAGCCGGCGTCGTGAACGAACGCCTCGAATGCGGCGGTCGACAGGGCAAACCCGGGCGGCACCGGGATCTCGGCCGCGAGCAGCTCGCCGAGGTTCGCGCTCTTGCCGCCGAACTGCGGCTCGTCGGTGCGCCGTAGCTGATCCAGTGGTCGAACGAACTGCTGGGGCACTACGCCTCCGCGCCGGTCAAGACCGTCACGGTCCCCTCCGTGCCGTCCACCCTGATCTGCTGCCCGGTGCGAATCGCGGCGGTGGCGCGGCCGGTGCCGACCACCGCGGGCAGTCCGTACTCGCGGGCGACGATCGCGGCGTGCGACATCACCCCGCCCACGTCGGTGACCGTGGCCTTGATCTTGGAGAAGATCGGCGCCCAGGCCGGCGAGGTCGAGCCGCACACGAGGATCTCGCCGTCGCGCACATCGCCGATCTGATCCGCCGACTTGACCACGCGGGCCGCGCCCTCGACCACGCCGGGAGAGGCCGCGGCGCCGTTCAACGTGGTGCCGCCTTCGACCTGGCGCGCCCACTCCTGCACCCGCTCGGTGGTCACACCCCACAGCATGATCGTCATCGGGTCGGTGACCGCCTCGGGAGTGACCCCGATGGCCGGCGGCGGCGTCCAGTCGTTCAGCTTCTTCAGCAGTTCCTTGCGCCGCGCGGTGATCGGCGGCCAATGCTTGGGCCCGAGCGGGACGCCGCCGGTGGCCCAGGTGAGCACGAGCTCGTCGAGCGCTGAGGCCACCTCGTAGCGCGAGAGCTGGAACACGTCCTCGCCGTCCTCGAGGAACCCGTTGCGGGCGAGCAGCGCGCCGAACTCACGGATCTTGTTCCACCAGCGGGTGAGGAACCAGTAGTCGCAGAAGAACTTGTGCTCCTCGACGTACGGGAACACCGTCCGGGACAGGTTGAGCAGGTCGTTGAAGCTCGTCCGCGACTCCTCGTCCAGGAGAGCGCCGTACTCCTCGGCCAGGCGGTCGCGCTCGCGCTGGATCTCCTCGGTCGGGCGGTCGATCTGCTCGCCGGCGTTCAGCGCGCTGATGTGCCCGATGAGCGAGGCATACGGGATGCTCGGGTCGTCCAGCCAGCTGCGGTAGTAGTGGTAAAGCCCGTCGCCGGTGGCCATGTTGAACCACGGATCCTTGACCTGCTCGAGATGCTCGAGCCAGGCGCGCCCGGCCTGGCTTTCCATCAGCTCGGAGTCGATCTCCTGCGGCGTGCGGCCCTGGACGAACGCGGAGTCGACGCCGGTCTCGATGGCCAGGCGGGCCAGGCGGCGCAGCTCCGCGTCGGGACGGAACAGCAGCACGTCGATGCCGGCGACCATCTGGGCGATGTGCTGGTCGGGGATGTCGGGGAGGTTGCCCTTGCAGAACTCCACGAACGTCCCGTAGGCGCCGTAGCCGAGGAGCAGGAACTCGAAGTGGTGCTGCCACATCAGATCGCCGAGCCGCAGCGCGCGGCCGTAGGCGGTCAGCACCTCGTAGAAGGCGGTGTTGCGGTCGTCGCCGAAGGCGACCTCGTCGGGCTCGTACTCGGGCAGGTCCGGGACCTCGAGCTCGCCGAGCTCGCGGATCAGCGCCTCCATCTTGGCCCGCCACTTGCCGTAGAGCTCGGCCCAGTTCTGGAAGTAATGGGCGGCTCGCTTCTGGAAGAACTCGGCCCGCTCGGCGATCTTGGCCGGATCGGTGACCGGGTTGCCCGAGATGTAGATGTAGCCGTTGACGCAGCGGTAGTCGATGCCCATGGCCGGCGGCACGGCGAAGACCCGGTTCTGCCACGCGCCCACCGCTTGATACGGCGAGTCGATGCAGATCACGTCGAAGGCCGGCATCGGGACCGGGAAGTGCATCGAGTTCCAGAACCAGAACCGGTTCTCGTCGGTGTCGCGGCGTCGCTCGTCGAACAGCGCGTAGTAGGGATACATCTCCTCCCAGCCCTCGCACCCGGGCGGAGTCTCGATCTCGTACGGGCTGGGAAACGCCCCGGCCTTCGGCGCAGTAGTAGCCATCCCTCTTGCCTTCCTCGCTCGCTCTCGGCTGTGGGAGGAGTCTAATCCGAGTGCAGTTGCCGTCCAGCGAACGATCGTTCGCGACGCGTGCGCGTCGCGCATAGGATCAACGCGCTGTTGCAAGGACGATCGTGGAGGAGAGAGATGGCGAGGATGGTGCTGGTGCATGGGGCGTTCGGACGGGGCGCGGTCTGGGACCGTGTGGCACCGGGCCTGCGCGCGGCCGGCCACGACGTGGAGACGCTCGACCTCCCGGGGCAGGGCGATGACGACACGCCGGTGGCCGAGGTGACGCTCGACCGCTACGCGCGACGCGTGTGCGAGGTCCTCGCGGAAGGACCGCCGGCCGTGCTGGTCGGGCACAGCATGGGCGGCATGGTGATCACCCAGGCCGCGGCCGACTGCCCGGAGCAAATCGACCGGCTCGTGTACGTGGCCGCGTTCCTGCCCGCGGACGGAGAGAGCCTGATCGACCTCACCCACCGGCCCGAGGGGGCCGGCGATGCCGTGCAGGCGGGCCTGGTCGTCGAGGGCGACCCGCCGGTGGCCTCAATGCCCGACGAGGCGGCCCGCGAGGGCCTGATGCACTGCTGCGACGACGAGGCCGCCGCATGGGGTATCTCGCTGCGCGGCACGCAGCCGGTGGCGCCGTTCACCCACCCGGTGCGGCTGACCACCGGACCGGGGTTCGAGAAGCTCCGGCGCGCGTACGTGATGTGCCTGCAAGACCGTGCGATCAAGCCGCCGCTCCAGCGGCTGATGCTCGAGCGAGCCGGCTGCGATCCGGTGCTCGAGATCGACACCGACCACTGCGTGTGGGCGTCGCGCCCCGACGAACTGGTCGCCGCCCTCGATCGCCTGGCCGTCTGAGGGGGCGCAATTTCCAGCATTAGCGTCTCGCCCTTCACCTGGTGCACGATCTCGCCTCGTGGCGGGGCGGAATCGTGCCCTGCCGGCGACACGCCGCTGAAATGCTGGAAATTGCCCCGTTGCGGGGGACAGCGCTAGGGGCCCGGGGTGGCGATGCGGGCTGCGAGTTCGCGGCCGACGAGCAGGGCGAGGTGGACGTCGAGGATCGGGTCGGCGAGCTCGGGGAGGGTGTCCGCTCCGTGCTCGAGCACGTGGGCGGTGACCAGTTCGTT
>DATFDC010000267.1:0-13082 GCA_035252415.1 Solirubrobacteraceae bacterium | reverse complement strand
CAACACGGTCAAGACCGCCACCAACACCGCCACCGCCCCCATCACCAACACGGTCAAGACCGCCACCAACACCGCCACCGCCCCCATCACCAACACCGTCAAGACCGCCACCAACACCGTCAAGACCGCCACCGCCCCCGTCACCAACACGGTCAAGGCGGTCGCCACCGCCGCCCCGAGCGCGGTTACCGGAACCGTCTCGAAGGTCGCGACGACACCAGTCGCGACCGTCGCGCACGTCGTACCGGCGGTCGCGACGACGCCGGCGGCGCCAGCGACGACGGCCAGCGCGCCTCAAGTCAACTCGACCGCGCAGACCGAGCCGTCACGCACAGCGTCGCCACGGCACACGGCCGCAACACCTCAGGCTGCGACGACGCCGGCACCGCCGTCCTCGGGGGCGTCGACTGCAGCGTCATCGAGTGCGCCGGCGCGACCGGGTCTCACGACCGGCGTTGCGGCGTCTCCGGTGCAGGTTGCGCCGTCGACCACACGGCCGGCGGGCACACCGCGGTCGTCATCCCGGTCGACCTCGCCGGCGCCTCGAGCGCGGCAGCAGGTCCCGCCCGCGGGGCCCCAAGCGCCGCGATCGACCGCTGCCGCCGCGGGGTTCCGCCAAGCGGATTCGGTCCAGTCGCCGCACGCGCTCTCGACCGCGACGATCGGCCACGAGGGTCATCGCGTCGCGCTGACGAGTCCACAACGTCATCCGGTTGACGCGCCGATTCCAGTCCCCGCCGCCTCGACGATCGGCGGAAGTGCCGGTGGCTCGGGCGCCCTCTTCTTCTTCGGCGTGGCCGCGCTGCTCGCGATGGCCGGCCTGGTCCGCCCGCGCGTGATCTCCGTGCTTCGCAGGACCGCCGACGCGGCTGCGCCGCAGCCGTTCGTCTGCTTGCTAGAGCGGCCTGGCTGAGACCTCCCGGTCTTCTAGGTCCCGCACGCGGGCTCTGTCCGCCCGGGTGCTTCGTCTAGCAACGTAGAAGGAGAACAGACTCGTGTCACGCTCACTACGGGCGTGGGCGAGGGGCTGTGACCGCGAGGTGGTGCGGGATCACCTCACGGCCCGGCGGCTGGTCCGCATGGCCTCATCGCTTACGACCCTGACATGGGTGGCGACAGCGATCGTGTTGACGCTGGCTTTCGATCCGGCCGCGGCGTCGGGAAAGTCGGTCAACCGGAAAGGCAGGGTTCCGGCGGCTGGCGCTGCGCATGGCGCATCGCAGATCGCTGTCGTTCCCATCAATCACAAACCACACCACGCCGGCAATCCACGTGCGGGCGGCAAGAGAACGCGCGTGGAGTTGCTCGAGTTCGGCAGCGGTTATGCCGGTGCTCACGGCTCCGCCGCCGTTCGGGCGCTGCAGCGTCGCCTGGCCGGGCTGGACTACCCGCCGGGTCGGGTCGACGGCCGCTACGGGCCACTGACCGAGCAGGCCGTGCGCCGCTTCCAGGCCACGCACGCCCTGGTCGTCGACGGAATCGATGGTCCGCTGACCAGTGCGGCGCTCGCTTCGGCCCAGCTGGTTCTGCGTGCCGGTGATGGATACGTGGCCGGGGGATCCGGTCCGGTCCGGGTGCTCCAGCGGCGTCTCGCCGCCGAGGGGTTCCGACCTGGCCCGATCGACGGCAGGTACGGCCCCCTGACAGAGCGAGCCGTACGCGGCTTTCAGGCCGCCCATCACCTCCAGGCCGACGGCGTCGCCGGACCGCGAACCCTGGGTCAGCTCGGGCTTCTCGCCCGCCGCCCGGTTCACCGCCGACCAAGCCAACGCGGTGGCGCGCACCGCCGGCCGGCACCGTCGAGCACACGGCCGCCGCGCACGCCGACCCACCAGACCCGGCCTGGCGCGAGCCATCCGGGAGGCACCTCACTCCTTCCGTGGCTCATCGTGCTCGCCGGCCTGCTGGTGGCCATGCTGGCGGGCCTGTTGTGGCACCGCCGAGGCCGCGCCGGTCCTCCGCCGACACCGGCGAGCGCTCCGGACGGCCCCGGCGAGTCGGTCTCCTCGCCGATCCCGGACGCGGCCAGGGAGCGGGCTCACTCCCCGCCGCCGAGCCCACCCGAGGATCGAGGTGCCGGCGCGGGTGTCTTCCGGCTCGCCCAGGTGCTCGCACAGACCGGCAAGACGGCTCCAGCCCTCGATGCGCTCCGTCGCGCTGACGGGCTCGGGCATCCCGATGCCGCGTTCGAGCTCGGCGTGCTCCTGTTGCAGGGAGGCGATCGCGTCGGGGCTGAGGACGCCTTCCGGCGGGCCGACGAGCGCGGCCACTCCGGAGCGGCGTCCAACCTGGGCGTACTGCTCGAGGAGCGCGGCGACTTCGAGGGCGGCCGGGCCGCCTACGAGCGAGCCGACCAGCGCGGCGAGGCGGTTGGTGCGTACAACCTCGGCCTGCTGTTCGAGCAGGAGGGCGACCTGAAGCGCGCCAAGGCCGCCTTCCAGCGAGCCGACGAGCGTGGCGAGCCGGCCGCCACGCTCAAGCTCGGCCAGCTCCTCGAGCAGCAGGGTGACCTCGAGGGGGCGGCCGGCGCCTTCCAGCGAGCCGGCCGACTCGGCCCGCCGGATGTGGCCGAGTTCGCGCACGCCGCCCTGCGCGATCTCCACACCGATCCCGAGGGCCCCGAACGATGAGCGACTGACGTGAACTCCGGCGCCAGACAAGAGCCGAACAAGCCTGGTGGGGCAACGCCAGGGCCAACAGGGGGCTGAGCCCGGTGGGGGTGGCCGCGAGGGCCACCCCCACCGGCAATTACCTGGTGCGACCGCGCATCACTAGCCTGCTCCACGATGCGTTGGCTCGTCGACGGCATGAACGTGATCGGCACCCGGCCCGACGCTTGGTGGAAGGACCGCGACGCGGCGATGCTGCGGCTGGTCGACATGCTCGAGCGCTGGGCCGCCGACAGCGGCGAGGACGTCACAGTGGTATTCGAGCGCCCGCCGCGCCCCCCGATCCGCTCGACCGTGATCGAAGTCGCCCACGCGCCGCGGCCCAAGCCGAACGCCGCCGATGACGAGATCGTCCGGCGCCTGCGGGCCGAGCCCGACCCGGCCGACGTCCGCGTGGTCACTTCGGACCGGTGGCTGGCCGACCGCGCCTGGGCGGCCGGCGCCAGCGTCGAGGGGGCCGACTCGTTCCGCAGCCGGATCGAATGAAGCTGATCCGTTACAGCGAGCGGCCGGATCTGTGGGCGAACAGCCTCGAGATCAGCCACGAGGTGTGGCCCGAGTACAACCAGCACGGTGACGTGGTGAGCGAGCACTGGGAGCGACTGTTCGAGGAGTTCCCCGCCTACCAGTTCGTGCTGTACGAGGACGAGGTCCTCGGCGAGGGGCACACGGTGCCGTGCTGCTGGGACGGGACGCCCGAAGGATTGGGCCAGCGAATCGACGCGAATCTAATCCCGCGCTCTTAGCCGCGCGACGGGTCTTGGCGCCGGCGGAGCGGTCACCCTGGGTTTGACCCGGGCCCAGCCCGCGACAGGCTGCGAGCGAGGCTGCGCGGCCCGTCCGGCGTCCCTCGCGCCCGGCCACCTTCGCCCACCATCACGTGTCGGCGGCGCACAGGGACGCCGGACGGGCGGGTAGCCGAAGCGAGGGATCCGGGTGCATCTCCGGCGGGGCGGCCAGATCGTCAAGCCGGTGGCGCACTCCCTGCGGATCACCGGCACCGTCGCCGAATGGGAACTGTGGACGGGCATGCGCTTCCCGGACGATGGCGCCTACACGTTCCCCGGCGGGCTCGCTCCGGTCGAGATCGACCGATCGTCGGATCTCGGCTCCTACTGGGAGCCGAACGTCTGGGTCGTTCATCGGGTAGAAGGGGCTTGGTAAGAGTTCGATCAGGGTTCACCCGAACCTCGCCACCCTTGTCACAATCAGAAGATGCCCGAGCAACCGCGCCGGCGTGAGAGCAGCCCCCGACTGCGGCCGGGCGGCCAACAGCAGCCACCCACGCAGCCGGGCTGGCGGGTGACGCCGGCCCCGGACGGGCGAGGCCGTACCCCGGCCAAGCCACCGTCGGGGCCGAACCCACGCTGGCTGGCGCTGATCTTGATCGTCGCGCTGCTGGCGCTGAACTTCTGGGTGTCCTCGCAGGTGCTGGGTCCCAACCCCCGCGTCCGGATCCCGTACTCGCCGACGTTCCTCACGCAGGTCAACCAGAACAACGTCAGCTCGGTTTCCTCGACCGGATCGTCGATCCAGGGCACGCTCAAGAAGGCGATCAAGTACCCGGCCGACAGCAAGAGCGCGCCCACCACCCCGTACTTCTCGACCCAGATCCCATCATTCGCGCCGAACGCGCCGCTGTTCGAGACGCTGAAGAAGAACGGCGTGACGATCAACGCCAACGCGACGAACACCGGCCCCTCGTTTCTGGCCAGTCTGGTGTTCGGCTTCGGCCCGACGCTGCTGTTCCTGCTCCTGCTGGTGTGGATCTTCCGGCGCGCCGCCCAGGGCGGAGGCGGCGCCGGCGGGCTGATGTCGTTCGGCCGCTCGCGCGCGCGTCGCGTCGAGGCGGCGGATCAGCGCGTCACGTTCAACGACGTGGCCGGGATCGAGGAGGCCAAGGCCGAGCTGACCGAGATCGTCGACTTCCTCAAGAACCCCGACAAGTACCTCAAGCTGGGCGGGCGCATCCCGCGCGGAGTGCTTCTCAGCGGCCTGCCCGGCACCGGTAAGACGCTGCTCGCCCGTGCCGTGGCCGGCGAGGCCGGCGTGCCGTTCTTCCAGATGTCGGCCTCGGAGTTCGTCGAGATGATCGTGGGGGTCGGCGCCTCGCGCGTGCGTGATCTGTTCCAGCAGGCCAAGACGGCGGCGCCGGCGATCATCTTCATCGACGAGCTCGACGCGATCGGCCGCTCACGCTCGTCGGGCGGGCCCAACATCTCCGGCGGCCACGACGAGCGCGAGCAGACGCTCAACCAGATCCTCACCGAGATGGACGGCTTCGATCCCCGCAGCGGCGTGATCGTGCTGGGCGCGACCAACCGCCCGGAGATCCTCGACCCGGCTCTGCTCAGGCCCGGCCGGTTCGACCGGCGCGTGGTCGTCTCGCCCCCGGATCGGGGAGGTCGCGAGGCGATCCTCCGGGTCCACACCCGCGGCGTGCCGCTGGCCGACGAGGTCGACCTCGGGGCGATCGCGGCCTCCACTCCGGGCATGGTCGGCGCCGACCTCGAGAACCTGGTCAACGAGGCCGCCCTGCTGGCCGCCCGGCGCAACCACGAGAAGGTGGGGACCGACGACCTGTCTGACGCGCTCGAGCGGATCGTGCTTGGCGCCGAGCGCAAGGTGATGATCTCCGAGGAGGACCGCCGGCGCACCGCCTACCACGAGGCCGGCCACGCGATCGTCGGGATGCTCACCCCGGGCGCCGACCCGGTCCGGAAGGTCTCGATCATCCCGCGCGGCCAGGCCCTCGGCGTGACCTTCTCGGCGCCCGACGCCGACCGCTTCAACTTCGAGCAGCAGCACCTGCTGGCCCAGATCAAGGTCGCGCTGGGTGGGCGGACAGCCGAGGAGCTCGTGTTCTCGGACATCACCACCGGCGCGGAGTCCGACATCCAGCACCTGACCCGGATCGCGAGAGGCATGGTCGGCCGGTGGGGCATGAGCCGGGCGATCGGCCCGATCGCGGTGATCCCGCAAGACGGTATGAGCCCGCTGCTCCCCGGGGTCTCGGAGACCTCCGAGGCCACGCAGCGGCTGGTCGACGAGGAGGTGCGGCGGATCGTCGA
This sequence comes from Solirubrobacteraceae bacterium, assembly GCA_035252415.1. Taxonomy (GTDB): domain Bacteria; phylum Actinomycetota; class Thermoleophilia; order Solirubrobacterales; family Solirubrobacteraceae; genus Palsa-465. Next base: position 7,342 of record DATFDC010000267.1, on the reverse strand, counting down.
GTCGGCCCACGCCGACGTCTCCACGCTTCTGCGCAAGCACCGCTCGAACCTCGACTCGCTGGTCACCGCACTGCTCGAGCACGAGACGCTCGACGAAGCCGACGCCTACGCGGCGGCCGGCCTGCCCCGCAATCAGGAGGCGGCCGAAGAGCCGCTGACCACGAGCGTTATGCAGGGCACGCCGGCGCCCGACGGGCTGCCGGGCTGATCAGTCGCCCAGGCGGGTGAGCCGCGCGAGCGCCTCGTGGCACTCGACCACCCGGCGCTTGACCGGATCATCATCCGGGCGATCGTGCACGAGGTCCCAGGTGCGGTCGGCGATCTCGCGCGCCGATTCGGCCGTCGCGCTCTGCCATAGGCGATCGACCAGCGTGATCTCGAAGCTCTGGATCTGATCGGCCGGATCACCCGGCGCCATGCGCGGGAGCGGCTCGGCGATCGTCTCCTTCCACATCGCGGTGGCCACCAGCAGTCGGTTGCGCAGCGTGATCTGATCGATCGGCGACATCGCCGCCAGCCTAACTGATTGGGGAATTCGGCCCACGCCGTACCGGGATGCTCACGGAACTGTGCCGAATTCCCTAGGTAATCCGGCTCTAGCACGTCGCGGACTACGGCACGCAGCGACGCCGGATTACCCGCGCAGCGCGGGAAGTTGCTGGGAGACGCTCAGCACCGGGGCAAACAGATCGCCCTGCTCCGCTACCCGCGCCAGCAATGCGTCGGCCTCGAACGTGAGCAGCGTCTCGTCGTCCCGCTCGCGACAGTCCGCGACTTCCTCCCAGCTCACCGGGGTCGAGACGGTCGGGCGCTCGCGCGCGCGCAATGAGTACACGTTCGCGGTCGTCTTGTGCTCGTCGTTCTGGCTCCAGTCGACCAGCACCTTGCCGGGGCGCAGGCGCTTGGTCATGCGCGAGACCACCAGCTGGGGCATGCGCTGCTCGAGCACTTCGGCCACGCGCTTGGCGAACGGCTTGGTCGCCCCGTAGTCGACCGCCGTGTTCAGCGGCACGTACACCTGCAGGCCCTTGGATCCGGATGTCTTGGCCAGGCTCTCCAGGCCGAGTTGCTCGAACAGGCCGTGCAGGACGAGCCCGACCTCGCAGCACTCGAGGATCCCGGCCGGCGCGCCCGGGTCGAGGTCGAACACCATCATCGTCGGGCGTTCGGGACGCTCCGCGAGCGAGAGCGAGGTGTGCAGCTCGATGTCGGCCAGGTTGGCCAGCCAGATCAGCGTGGGCCGGTCCTGGGCCAGTGTGTAGTTGATGTCGTTGATCTTTGTGGTCTGGATCCATTCGGGGCGGTGCGCGGGCGACTGCTTCTCGTAGAAGTACGTCTCCTCGACCCCGTTCGGGTAGCGCTTGAGCGTGAGCGGGCGATCGTGCAGGTGCGGGAGCACGACCGGCGCGAGGCGCGCGTAGAAGGCCACCAGGTCGCCCTTGGTGAACCCGGTCTTCGGGTAGAGGACCTTGTCCCAGTTGGTGATCTTGAGCTCGCGGCCCCCGGTGGTGACCAGCAATGCTCCCTCGGGGCCGCGCTCGACCGTCTCGAACAGGGCCTCGGGTGAGTTCGGGTCGAGGTCCGCTCCGTTGGACGCGGCGTCCTCGCCGAGGATCTCGAGGCGCACTTCGCGCGGGGCCTTGTCCTCGCGCAGGCCCTTGTACGAAGGCGCGCGCATGATCCGCTCGGCGGTCCATTCGCGCAGCTCGATCTCCGCGACCAGCTCCGGTTCGACGAACACGGTCTCCCGCGGGAGCTTGGGCGCCCTGTCGAACGGGCGGGTCTTGCGCCGGAGCGGCTCGAGGCGTTTGTGCAGGTCGTCAAGCGTCTTCTCGGTGAACCCCGTGCCCACCCGACCCGCGTAGACGAGCGCGCCGTCCTCGTAGTAGCCCATGAGCAGCGCCCCGATCCGGTTGCTGCGCCGGCCCTCCCCGGGGATCCAGCCGCCGATCACCAGCTCCTGGCGCATGACGTGCTTGATCTTCAGCCAGTTGCCGCTGCGCCGGCCGGGCTCGTAGCGACAGTCCAGACGCTTGGCCACGATCCCCTCGAGCCCCTGCTTTGCGGTCGCCTCGAGCAGCAGCTTGCCCTCGCCCGGGTGGTTCGCGGGCACGCGCCACGCCGGACCGGAGAGGTTCAGCGACTCGAGCCGCTCGCGTCGCTCTCTGTAGGGCAGCTCGATCAGCGAGTGGCCGTCGAGGTAGAGCAGGTCGAAGATCGCGTACAGGACCGGCATGCTGCTCTGCAGGCGCCGGATCGCCGAGGCTCCCCGGACGTGCATGCGGCGCTGGAGGCGCTCGAAGCTCGGCCGGCCGTTCTCGTCGAACGCGACGATCTCGCCGTCGAGCACAGCCTCGTGCATGCCGAGCGCGCCGATCAAACCACGCACCTCGGGATAGGCCTCCGTGACGTCGTTGAGGTTGCGGCTCTCCAGGCGAAGCCGGCCCGGTTGGACGTAGGCGATCGCCCGCACCCCGTCCCACTTGACCTCGAACGACCACTTCTTCGGATCGCGGGGCAGCGTGCTCGACGGCTTGGCCATCATCGGGAGGACCCGCTCGGGCATCGGCACCCGGTTCGGATCGGCCGGCGGATCCATCCGGTGGATCATCCAGTCGTTGGCCGAGTCGCCGTTGCGGCCGATCGAGAACAGCCCGTAGCGCCCGCTCAGCCGCTCTCCGTGGAAGGTGACCTCGACCTTGCGCTCCTCCCACTTGTGCAGCTCGTAGGTGCCCTGGTCCCAGATCGTCATCGTGCCGGCGCCGTACTGGCCCTTGGGGATCTCGCCGTGGAACTCGAGGTACTCGAGCGGGTGGTCCTCGGTGTGTACGGCCAGCCGGTTGTCCGCCGGGGTGGCTGGGATGCCGTTTGGGATCGCCCAGGAGGCCAGCACGCCTTCGTGCTCGAGCCGCAGGTCCCAGTGCAGGCGAGTCGCGTGGTGCTCCTGAACCACGAACCGGTTGGCGTCAGCGGCCGCGGCCGCCTCTCCGGCGGGCTCGGAGGTGCTTTCGAAGTCGCGCTTGGCCCGGTACGGGTCGAGCTTGCCGGTCGCCTTGGCTTTTGGCATTGGCACTGATGATGGCCGAAGATGTCCGGTCATGGACCTGAGCAAGTTCACGCGCGAGGAGCTGATCCTGGCCGGAGCGGCCATCCTGCTCGCCCTCGACCTGCTCTTCCTGCCGTGGTTCGAGGTCAGCATCGGCCTCGGCTCGCTCGAGCTGTCGACGTCGAGCACGGGCACCGGCGCACCCGACGGCTGGCTCGGCGTGTTCGCGGTGCTGGCCTGTTTGGCGCTGGTCGGCGATCTCGCGCTCGAGCGGATGACCGACGCCCGCCTCCCGGCGGTCGGCGAATCCCGCGCCACGACCCGGCTGGCGCTTGCGATCGGTGCGGCGGCATGCGTGGCGCTGAAGTTCCTCCTCCACGTGCACTTCGACCTGTTCGCGTTCGGGTTCTGGGCGGCGGTCGTGCTGTCCGTGATCCTCGTCGTGTTCGCCCGGCGGGCGGCGGCGTCAGCCGCGCCCGCGCCGGAGTGACCACGGCGGCTCTCGGTGCCGGTGGTCCGCGGCCACCCGTCTTGCCATGCTTCGCGACGCCGGCCTTCCACGCCATGACACACGCGCGCGCCCTCGCGCGATGTACTGGTTGTGAGACCCGACTACGCCACCCGCAGCTGCTGAAGTAGCCGCTCTTCACAAACCTTTACGAGCACGCGCCACAATTGCCTGCGTGGCGCGTGTTCTGGTTGTCGACGACGAGCCGGCGGTCCGCCGAGCGCTCGAGCGCGCGCTCAGGCTCGAGCGCTACGACGTGCAGCTCGCCGGCGACGGTGAGGAGGCGCTCGACGTCCTGGCCGCCTCGCCGCCCGATGCAGTGATCCTAGACATCGGCATGCCCAGGCTCGACGGGCTCGAGGTGTGCCGGCGCATGCGTCAGGCCGGCGACCGCACCCCGGTTCTGATGCTGACCGCGCGCGACGCGATCGACGACCGGGTCGAGGGCCTCGACGTGGGTGCGGACGACTATCTGGTCAAGCCGTTTGCCCTGCGCGAGCTCCAGGCCCGGCTGCGCGCCCTGCTGCGCCGGACCAGCGATGGGACCGACGGCGAGATCCTCAAGTACGCCGACATGGTGCTCGACCCGGTCGCCCACGAGGTCCGCCGCGGGGACCGGGTGATCGAGCTGTCCAAGACCGAGTTCCTGCTGCTCGAGCTGTTCATGCGCCACCCACGACAGGTGCTCACCCGCTCTACGATCTTCGAGAACGTGTGGGGATACGACTTCGGGCCGACCTCGAACGCACTCGGCGTGTACATGGGCTACCTGCGGCGCAAGACCGAGGCGGGTGGTGAGCCGCGCCTCCTGCACACGGTCAGAGGGGTCGGCTACGTGCTGCGCGACTGAGTCGGAGCGGACATGCCACTGAACAAGAGACTTGCCTGGGTGGCGGCCTCGGCGGTGGCGCTGGCGGTCTTCCTGGCCGCGATCGTCTGCTACTTCGTGGTGCGCCATCAGCTGCTCAGCCAGGTCGACAGCGCGCTCAGAGCGCAGGCCGTCGCCGTGCAGCAGGAGGGACAGTTCGCGCTCGGCCAGTCGCTTCCGGGAGTGCCCGCGAGCGCGGGCGGACCGACGCAGTACTTCCAGATCGTGGCCCAGGACGGCAACACGAGCGGCAATATCAGCCTGCCGATCGACTCCCGGGTGCGCGCGGTGGCGTCGGGTGGCGCAGCGTTCATCACCGACGTACTGGTCGGCAGGAGCCGGTTCCGCGAGCTGACGTTCGCGATGCCCGTGCGCGTCAACGGGTTCCAGGAACCGGGCGCGGTCCAGCTTGCCCGGCCCCTCGACGGGATCGACAACGTGCTCAGGGACCTGAGGCTGGTGTTGCTGCTGGTCTGTGCGGGCGGCATCGCGCTCGCGGCCGTGATGGGGCGTCTGGCCGCCCGCCGGGTGCTCGCACCGCTGGCCGAGGTCGCCGCCACCGCTCGGCACATCGAGGAGACCGAGGACCTCTCGAGCCGGCTCCGGGTCCACGCCGACGACGAGGTCGGTGAGCTGGCCACCCGCTTCAACGCGATGATCGAGCGCCTCCAGCACTCCCGCGAGGCGCTCGACGAATCCGTCCGCGCCCAGCGCCAGCTGGTGGCCGACGCCTCGCATGAGCTGCGCACGCCGATCACCAGCCTGCGCACCAACGTCGAGGTCCTGCTCGAGCAGGGCGATGCGCTCGGCGACGAGGACCGCCACCGACTCCTGGCCGACGTGCTCGAACAGAGCGAGGAGCTGAGCGGGCTGATCGGCGACGTGATCGAGCTGGCCCGCGGCGATCTGCCGATCACCTCGGCCGAGGACATCCGGCTCGACCGGATCGTGGCCGACTCGGTGACCCGGGCCCGGCGCGACTTCCCGCACGCGCGCTACGAGACGACCTTCGAGCCGGTGATCGTCGAGGGCGTGCCCGAACGCCTGGCGCGCGCGGTCAACAACCTGCTCGACAACGCCGCCCATCATTCCGCACGAGATGGCCTGATCGAGGTGGTGGTCGACCGCGATGGCGTCCGGGTGCGCGACCACGGCACCGGGATCGCCGAGGCCGATCTTCCGTACGTGTTCGACCGCTTCTACAGGGGGGAGAACTCGCGCCACCGCCAGGGCAGCGGACTCGGCCTGGCCATCGTCCGCCAGGTCGCAGGGCAGCACGGCGGCTCGATCGAGGCGGCCAACGCCCCCGACGGCGGCGCGGTGTTCACGCTGCGGCTGCCCACGATGACCGAGGCCGCGCCCGAGGGCGATGCCGGTCCGGATCCGGTGTCGGCCGACACCCTCTGGGTTCGCCCGTAGGCGTCAGCGCTTCGGTACGGGCTTGGCCAGCCGCGCCTGGCGGGCGACCAGGAAGCGCCGGCGCAAGAACCACGCGCACGCGCCGAACACCGCGGCCACCGGCACAAGCAGCAGCACACGGATCGTGGGCGTGCCCACGGTGAGGACGATCACGAACTCGGCCACCACGGCGGGGATGGCCGCCAGCAGCACGGTGTGCGAGCGGTAGCCGGATAGGTGCTCGCGCGCGGTGACCTCGGTCACCCCCAGCAGGCACAGCACGACGCCGCCGATCAGGGCGGGTCCGCCGTGGCGGATCGCACCGATGATCAGCACCACCGCCCCGGCGAAGATCGCGAACTCGGATACGGGCAGGCCGCCGAACGGACTGGCCGGACGCTCGCCGTAGGCGGTCAGCGGGCTGGCGCGCCGCGGCTGAGATCGGGCCGCGCCGCTCGCGTCGGCAGCGGTCGGCTCGGGTTGGCGTGCCGCACGCGACGGGGTGACGGCGCTCGGCGGCCCGGCGTGACGCCGGCGCTTGCGCGATCGCGGCTGTGACCTCTGGGCGCCCACTCAGGGCCCGAGGATACGACCTAGGGGGTCGGCGCCGCCTCAGGTGGGCTGGAGGCGTCGGCGAACTCGCGGAACAGCCCGGTGACCACGAATACGGTCTGCTCGGCGATGTCCACGGTGTTGTCGCCGATCCGCTCCAGGCAGCGGGCGACCAGGATCATGAACATCGCCCACTCGCGCACGTCTGCGTTGTCGCCGACCTCGACGGCGCGGCGGAAGATCTCGCGGTTGAGCCGGTTGATCTCGTTGTCCTGGCGCACCAGATCCTGAGCCAGATCGGTGTTCCGGCCGGCGAAGGCCTGCTTGGCCTGGGAGACCTGTGACCGCGCGAGGCGCCCCATCCGCTCGATCGCGTCGAGGATGTCCTTGTCCTTGGCAGCCTCGTAGCCCGACAACGGGACCAGCTTGGCGATGTTCACGCACTGGTCGCCCATCCGCTCCACGCACCGGATCACGTGCAACAACGCGGCGACGATCCGCAGATCGCCGGCCACCGGCGCCTGACGCGCCAGCAACGAGAGGATCCCCTGGTGCACCTCGAGGTAGCGGCCGTCGATCCGGTCGTCGTCGGCCACAACCATGCCAGCCAGTTCGACGTCCTGGTAGGAGATCGATTCGAGCGAGCGGTCCAGTTGCTGGATGACCAGGTCCAGCCCGTCGAGCGCCTGGGTCTCGAGGGCGCGCAGGTTCTCGTGGAACTTGTGACGGGTCTCGTGCATGCTCACCCGAACTTTCCGGTCACGTAGCGTTCGGTGCGCTCATCGTCAGGATTGGTGAATATCCGGCTGGTCGCGTCGTGCTCGATCACCTCACCGTCGAGCATGAACACGGTGGAATTGGCGATCCGCGCGGCCTGCTGCATGTTGTGGGTGACGATCACGATCGTGTAGCGCTCCTTGAGCTCGTCGATCAGCTCCTCGATCTTCAGGGTCGCCACCGGATCGAGGGC
>DATFDC010000266.1:0-9907 GCA_035252415.1 Solirubrobacteraceae bacterium | reverse complement strand
GCGTTAGGCCGTGGCCTTGTCCGACCAAATCGACTCGGGCTCCGCCCAGGCAATCGGACCGTCGCTCAGCGCGACCGCGTCGACCCCCGAGAAGGAGCCGATCGACCGGGCGCTTCTCGTCGTCGCCGGCGTGGTCGTCCTCGGCGCGATCATGTCGATCCTCGACACGACGGTCGTCAACGTCGCGATCAACACGCTGGCTGGGAAGTTCCACACGACGCTGCCGACGATCCAGTGGGTGGCGACCGGATACACGCTTGCGCTCGCCACGGTGATCCCGCTCTCCGGCTGGATCGCCGACCGCTTCGGCACGAAGCGCCTGTACATGACCTCGATCGGCCTGTTCGTGATCGGCTCCTCGCTGTCCGGGCTGGCCTGGTCCTCGACCTCGATCATCTTCTTCCGCGTCCTCCAGGGACTGGGCGGCGGCATGATCATGCCGGCCGGCATGACGATCCTGACCCGGGCGGCCGGGCCCAATCGGATCGGCCGGGTGATGAGCATCATCGGCGTGCCGATGTTGCTGGGCCCGATCCTCGGGCCGATCCTGGGCGGGTGGCTGGTCGCCGACGTCTCCTGGCGCTGGATCTTCTTCATCAACGTGCCGATCGGGATCTTCGCCCTGATCGCCTCGCTGCGGGTGCTCCCGCGCGACGTGCCCGCGCACGAGCAGCGCCTCGACGCGATCGGGCTGCTGTTGCTCTCCCCCGGTCTCGCGCTGATGATCTACGGGCTGGCCGAGACCAATTCGGCCGGCGGGTTCGGATCAGCGCGGGTGCTGGTCCCGCTGCTCGCCGGCCTCGTCCTGATCGGCGTGTTCGTCTGGCATGCGCTGCGCACCCGAGCCCCGCTGATCGACCTGCGCCTGTTCAAGGACCACACGTTCGCCACCTCGTCGATGACGCTCGTGCTGGTTGCCATCTCGGTGTTCGGCTCGTTCCTGCTCCTGCCCCTCTACTACCAGGCGGTGCGGGGTGAGTCGGCGTTGATGAGCGGCGTGCTGCTCGCGCCCCAGGGCCTCGGGGCGATGATCGCCATGCCGATCTCCGGCGTGTTGGCTGACCGCACCGGCGCGGGCCGGATCGTCCCGTTTGGACTGATCGCGGTGATCCTGTCGGTGCTTGGTCTGACCCAGGTGGGCGCCGACACGTCCTACGTCTGGCTCAGCCTGGACCTGTTCCTGTTCGGCATCGGACTGGGCTTCACGATGATGCCGGTGTTCACCGGGGCGATGCAGTCGATCCGCGGTCCCGCGGTCGCCCGGGCCAGCACCACACTCAACATCCTCCAGCAGACCGGCGCCTCGATCGGCACGGCCATCCTCTCGGTGCTGCTCGCCTCGGCCATCTCGAGCAAGCTTGGTGGTCACGGCACGATCGGCGCGAGCGCCGCGGTCCCGCCCAGCGTGCGTGCCCACATCGCGCCGCCCATGGCCGCCGCCTTCGGGCAGACGTTCTGGTGGGCGCTCGGGCTGCTCGCGGTCGCGTTCATCGGGTCGCTCGCGCTGCCCAAGCGCAAGCCGGTGGTCGCCGGCGACGAGCAGCCGCTGCCGATCCCGGTTTAGTCGCCGGCCGGAGTCATCGGTCCGCTCCGGACCGTCGAGCCCTCCGGCACGATCTTGCCGGGGTTCATGTGCCGGCCGGGATCGAACCCGTCGAACAGCGCGTCGAGCATCGCGACGCCCGGCGCCGAGATGTCCTCGAGCAACCATTGGGCGTGCTCGGTGCCGACCGCGTGGTGATGCGAGAGCGTGGCGCCGTTGTCCACGAACGCCTGCTGGATGGCCGACTTGACCACCTCGTACTCGCCGAGCATGGCCGGCTCGCTGGTCCCCTTGAACGCGAACGTGAAGTACAGGCAGGCGCCGGCGTGATAGCTGTGCGACAGGTGGCACATGAAGTAGCCCTGCACGCCCAACTGGTCGAAGGCACGATTCGCTTCGGCGCGCACCGCGTCGTACAGCGGCATGAGGTTGCTCCACGTGGTCGCGGTCTCGGACACGTCGCCGGGTGCGCCGCGATCGAGCAGGAAGTCGCGGATGTAGGGAATGTCGAACTTCTTCTGGTCGTAGAGGACGCCCGGTCCAGTGCCCACGCACAGCCCGCCATGGCGCTTGACCAGCCGCCCGACCGCCCGGCGCTGCGCGCTCACGTGGCGCTCTGAGCCCTCGTAGCCGATGAACGACAGGCACATCTCCTCGGGGTCGAACCCGAGCCGACGGCCCACGTAGGCCTTGAGCGCGGTCGACTGCACCTTGTCGACGAGCGTGGGGTTGACCCGCATGGCAAACGAGAACTGCGTCTCGTTGGCGTCAGAGACCCGGGTCACCGACACCGAGTACTCCCCGGCGGCCAGCTCGCGCATGGCGGCCAGGCCGTCGGCGAAGGTCGGGAACAGGTAGCCGACGATCGTGCGCTGCTCGGGAATCCGCCGGACGTGCACGGTGGCTTCGGTGATGATCCCCAGGCGCCCCTCGCTGCCCAGCACCATCTGTGGCACGCTGGGACCGTTCGAGGCCGCCGGGATCGGCCGGGTGACGAGCATGCCGGACGGGGTCACGACGCGCAGCCCCTTGACCATGTCCGCGATGTCCCCATAGCGATCCGATTGCATGCCCGAGGAGCGCGTGGCGATCCAGCCACCCAGCGTGGAGTGCGGGAACGAGTCGGGGAAGTGGCCGAACGTGTAACCGCGGCCCGCGAGCTGTTCCTCCAGACGTGGACCGAATATCCCTGCCTGCACGCGGGCCAGACGTGATTCGCCGTCGATATCGAGCACCTGGTCGAGCCGTTCGAGATCCACCGAGATCACCGGCCGCAGCTCATCGTCCGGGGCCTGGAGCGAGCCGGAGATCGAGGACCCGCCGCCGAACGGGATCAGGACGGCGTCGGCGCGCAGGGCCGCCTGGACGGTGGCGCTCACCTCCTCCTCGTTGGCCGGTCGCACGACGACGTCCGGAAGCCTGGGCAGTTCGCCGCGACGCTGACGGATCAGATCCCGCAGGGACTTCCCGCGGCCGTGCACGACGCGGTCGAGGGCGTCGGTCGAGACGAACCGCGCTCCGGCCGCGTCCTCGAGGTCCGCGCGCAGCTCGGCCGGCAGGTTCGGCTCGGCGATCTCCAGCTCATCGAAGCGCAGCGGAGCGGTGCCCTTCGCCCGGACGTCCACGCCGATCTTGTCGGCGATGAACGGTCCCAGCGCCGGCTTGTCCTCGTGCGAGAACTCGACCCCCTCGTGGCCCCAGCCCCACCACTTCATCGCGGGCATAAGTCACCTCGTCGTGGTTCTGTGGCCGAAGCCATCACGCTACCGGAGCGTAGACCCCGGCGTCGCTCGGGGGTGGGAGATTCCGGCCCGCTTGGGTAGCACAGACAGATGTTCAGCCGTCAGGACGAGGGCCGCTGGGCCGTGCGCTGGCTCGGTGGGTCGGTGGAGCGCCTCAGCGGCGAGCGCCGGCGAGAGCTGATCGAGGCGGCCGCCGCGCGCGGACGGATGTCGTCGCGGGGGGCCTTGGTGCGCCTGCGCGAGAACCTGCTGCCGGTGGTGCAGACGGCTAGTGCGGCGGCGCTGGCCTGGCTCCTCGCCACGACCGTCTTCGGACACGCCAATCCGGTGTTCGCGCCGGTCGCCGCGATCGTGTCGTTGGGCGCCACCCGCGGTCAGCGGGCGCAGCGCGCGATCGAGTTGATGCTCGGGGTGGCGGTGGGGATCACCGCCGGCGACCTGCTCACGAGCGTGATCGGGGTAGGTGTCTGGCAGCTCGCGGTAATCGTGGGCCTCGCCATGGCCGCGGCGATCTCGCTCGGCGCCGGGCTCCTCCTGCTCAGCGAGGCCGGCGTGTCGGCGACGTTGGTGGCCACCGTGCAGCCGACCACGCACGGGTTTCCACCCGCCCGGCTGCTCGACGTCCTGCTCGGCGGGGCGATCGCGCTCGTGTTCAGTCAGCTGCTGTTCCCGGTGCACCCGATCAAGCTGGTTCGCACCGCGGCCGAAGCGATGGTGCGCGAACTCGCCGAGACGCTGCGTGCGATCGCGCAGGCGATCCATCAGCGAGATCGCGACCAGGCCGAGGCAGTGCTCGAGCGGGCCTGGCGGATATCCGCCTCCTGGGGGCGGTTCGAGCAGGCGCTCGACACCGGCGGAGAGGCCGCCCGGTTCGCCCCCACGCGCCGCCGGCAGCGCGGCCCCCTCGGCATATACCGCGACATCGGCCGCCCGCTCGACCTGATCGTCAGCGACGTGGGCGTCCTGGCCCGAGCGGCGGTGCGCGCGCTCCGGCTGGACGATCCGATCCCAGGCCAGCTAACGGCCGCGCTGCGCAGTCTCGGCGACGCCACCGACGCGCTGGCCACGCGAATCGGGTCCGTCGAGGACCATCCCGAAGTCAGCTCTCCCGCCCTGCGTGCGGTCGCCGCGGCCACCGAGCTCGAGCCCGATGCGCATCACACCTCGCTGTGCGTGCTGGTCGCCTATACCCAGGCGACCGCCGCGGATCTTCTCCGCGCGCTCGGGATCGACCGCGATCCGGCACACGACCGGGTCGCGGAAACGGCTCGAACCGCGACGGACCAATCCGCGCACCCGGCGCTGCGGTAGGCGCCGGCACAACCGCCCACGGCTCTCCGTCCTCGCCTACCTCGGAGCAGACGAAGCCCTCGGCGGCCCGAACCAGGTGCCCAGCGCGTCGGTCAGGCCCGTGTCGCTGTCTTCTCCGACCCAGGCGACGTAGCCGTCCGGGCGAACCAGCACCGCGGTCGGGGCGCCGACCACGCCGAGCACCGGGAGCTCCCAATCCCCCTTATAGCTCGCGTCGATCAGCCGGACCCGGTCGCTCCATGGCGTGATGTCGAGGCTGTCGGGTTGGCCGAGGTTGAGCAGGAGCGGCCGCGCGTCGTGCAGCAGTTCGAACACCCGGCGCGGACCGCCGGCGGTCGTGAGGTCGAGATCGGGCATGCGCCGTCCGAGCAGCGGATGCCCCTCGCCGAGGTCGTAGTGAATGTCCAGGCCGGACATCATCGCGGCGAACCGCTTGCGCGGCTCGTCCATACTCAGCAGCTCCGAAATGGTCTCGCGCAGGGCGTCGATTCGTGCATCGGAGCGGGCGAGCGCCGTCTGCGCCATGGTGACCTTCAGCACCCGCGCGCCCACCGGATGCCGCTCGGCCTGGTAGGTGTCCAACAGGCTTGGCGACGAGGTCACGTGGACGACCTGGGCCAGTTTCCATCCCAGGTTCACCGCGTCCTGCACGCCCAGGTTGACCCCCTGACCACCCACCGGCGAATGCACATGGGCCGCGTCACCGGCCAGCAGCACGCGCCCCTCTCGATAGGACGCCGCCTGCCGCGTCATGTCCGTGAACCGCGCGATCCATCTCGGGCTGTGCGCCCCGTAGTCGGTGCCCCGGACCGCGATGAGCAGCCGGCTGAGATCGTCAAGTGTCGGCTCGCCGGTCTGCCCGACGTGCTCTTCTCTCACGACGACCCGCATGTGCCCATCCTCGAGCCTGCCCATGGCATGAACGCCCTTCTCATCGCGGGCGAAGGCCACCTCCGGCTCGTCGGTCATCTCCACCTCCGCGAGCACGAAGCTGGTCGACGGTTCCCACCCCGTGAAATCGATGCCGGCTGCCTTGCGGATCAGGCTGCGCCCCCCATCGCAGCCGACGAGGTACTCCGCCCGGAGCGACTCACCATCGGACAGCTGGACGTCGACGCCGTCGGCGTCCTGAGTGAAACCGGTCACCTCGCGTCCCCGGTAGACCCGCACCGCCAGTTCGCCGACCCAGCCGGCCAGGATCTCCTCGAAGCGCCTCTGCCACAGAGCCAGCCCATAGTTGTGACGGATCGGGAAATCGCTGAGGTCCAGCGGGGTGTCGGCAAAACGGGCGACCTGCATCGGCCGCCCCTCCGAAATGAACCGGTCGGCAATTCCCCGCTGATCGAGAACCTCGATCGTCCGCGCGGCCAGACCGCCCGCGCGCGAGCTCTCAACCTCGACGGTCACCCGTTTCTCGACGACGGCGACGTCGATTCCTGCGAGCGCCAGTTCGGCCGCCAGCATCATTCCCGTCGGACCGCCTCCGGCAATCGCCACCGCGTGCTTGATCAATGCCAACCCCTCCTCCAGGTAGTTCGGACTCCCTCGCGGCGGGCGATTATGGGGCATGACTCAGGGCTTCATGAAGCCCCCCTGTGCAGTGTAAAATTGGAAGTGGAGAGGGGCGGGAAGCGCCTTATGGCACCTTGAAGGCCACAACCTGCGGGTTACCGCCTCCGCCGTGGGCGCTCGTGATCGGACCACCCGCCGGGACGATCACCGTGTTACCCGCGATCGCGAGCGGCGAGTTGGTCGACGTCGGCACGTGGTGGCGATAGACGATTGCGCCGGTCTTGTCGTCCAGCGCGATGAGCGCGCCGTCGTACAGCGTGGTGAAGACGAGATCGTGTGACACCGTGACCGCGCCGAGCGCGATCTGCCGCACTTTCCTGTCCCACTCGACCTTACCCGTGGCGAGATTGAGTGCCTCCACCTCGCCTGTCGCGGAGCCTGCCCCGGCGCTCGAAGCTCGCAGGGTCAAGGTTGTGTACGTCACAGGTGCGTCCAGGCTTTCCACGTAGATGGTGTTGCCCGCGACGGCCAGGTCGGCCAAGACGCCGCCGATCGGTCCCGGAAGGATCCTGAACGGTGCCCTGAGCGTGCTGCGGTGCTCGAGTGCGTGCAGTGAGTCGTTGTCATGGTTGTTGTGCCCGCCCACCGGCGTCTTCCAGATCAGCTTGCCGGTAGCGGCGTTCATCTCGTACACATAGCCCATCTTGCCGCTGCCGATCACCACCGGGACGCCACCGGTGTGCGCCGAGATCGGCGAGGCCTGCATGTCGTAGTCCTTGAAGTCGTCGGGCACGCCCTGGTAGTACCACCGGAGCTTCCCGGTCGCGGCATCGAGGTTCACGTCGCTGTCGGTGTAGAGGATCCGCGCCGGATGCGCGATCGCCTCCGCCGCGGTCTGATACGGGTTACCGATCCCGTATGTCACCGACCCATCGGTACCGACGAGCGGCGTCTCCCACGCGCCGCCGGCGCCCAGGCCAAGTGCCTGCACGCCGGGATCCGGGCCGACGACCGTGTTGAACCTCCAGAGCACCGTCCCGCTCGACGCGTTCAGCGCCAGCAGCACCCCGCCGCCGGGGCCCGAACCGTATTGGCTGGCCAGATAGACCCGCCCGTTGGCCACCTGTGGCTGGATCCCGAACGTGCCCTGGCCCTCGCTCAGGAGGTGGCTGTCCACCCAGATCGTACGGCCGCTGGTGGCGCTGAGCGCGAACGCCGCGGTTGGGGTGAGCCCGTACACCTTCCCGCCGGCGACCGCGACGCCGTTGGGCCCTGGCCCGCTTTTCTCCGGCTGATTGCACTGGTACTCCCATTCGAGTTGGCCGGTCGCGAGGGCGAGCGCATAGACATCGGAGTCGAGATCCTGGATGTACACGACGCCGTCTTGCACGACCGGATTCGCGGTCAACGCTCCGAACGGGGCCACGCCGACCGCGGCCTTCCCGGTGAGCTTGAACGTCCAGGCCGGCTCGAGCGCGGATACGCTGGCCGAGGAGATCGTCGAGCCGGTGGCGTCCCGGGTGTTCGCGAGATCGCCGTTTGCGTAGGGCCACGCTCTGGAGGCCTTCGACGTCGACGGAGCCGTCTTCGTGGTGACCGTGGTGCAACCGGCGCTCGCCGCCGCGGTCCTGTGACCGCCGCAGGCCGCGAGCAGCAGGGGCGCCGCGAGCAGGGCCGCGCGCAGGGTCATGCGACCGGTCATCTTCATCTTCCACCCCGTTCAGCTACCTGTTGTGCTAATAGCTAATTGATATCACTCTGCTACTAGCGGTGCAAGTTTTCGCTCGAGATGTCCTGAACCGCGGGTCGGTCTCGACTGCGGGTTGAACGGTCCGTTCAACCCAGATCAAATAAGGAGGACCTCGATGAAGTACATGCTGTTGATCTACGACAACGCCGACACCCGCGAGCTGTTCTTCGGTCCGGAAGGGAAGTCTCTCGGCGAGGAGATCGAGGCGCTGATGGCCGAGCTGACCGCGTCGGGCGAGCTGGTGGGCGGGGAGGCGCTCGCCAACCCCGCGCAGACCCGTTCGATCCGTCCGCAAGACGGCGTGCCGATCGTGACCGACGGTCCGCTGGCCGAGGCCAAGGAGCATTTCGGCGGCTACCTGATCGTCGATTGCGACACGCCCGAGCGCGCGACCGAGATCGCATCGCGGTGGCCCAACGCTCGCTTCGCGGCGATGGAGGTGCGTCCGATCATGAACGTCGGGTCAGGGCAGGAGATGTGAGAACGCCGGCCGTCGAGGGCCTGCTGCGCGACCTGGCCCCGCAGGTCCTCGCCGTGCTGACGCGCCGGTACGGGCAGTTCGACGCGTGCGAGGACGCGGTGCAAGACGCGCTCCTCGCCGCGAGCCGGCAGTGGCCGCAGCAGGGCATGCCGGAGCACCCGCGCGGGTGGCTGATCGCCGTCGCCACCCGGCGGCTGATCGACGAGATGCGGGCCGACCGTGCGCGACGTGCCCGCGAGGACGCCGCTGCCGAACCGGAGGAAGGACGCGAGCCGCCAGCCGACGAACGGCCGCTGGAGGGCGACGACACGCTCACGCTGCTGTTCCTGTGCTGTCACCCGGCGCTGAGCACGGCATCGCAGATTGCCCTCACCTTGCGGGCAGTCGGCGGACTCACCACGGCCGAGATCGCGCGTGCGTTCCTGGTTCCGGAGGCGACGATGGCGCGGCGCATCAACCGCGCCAAGGAGTCGATCAAGGCGAACGGGATGAGGTTCTCCCTCCCACCAGAGGCTGAGCGACCGGAGCGCCTGCGTGCGGTGCACCATGTGCTCTACCTCGTGTTCAACGAGGCGTACCTGGCGTCCGCAGGCCCAGAGCTTCAGCGCGTCGAGCTGGCCGAGGAGGCGATCCGGCTGACCCGGATGCTGCACCGTCTGCTGCCCACCGACGGCGAGACCACCGGCCTGCTGGCGCTGATGCTGCTCACCCACGCGCGCCGCGCGGCGCGCGTCGGCACGGATGGGGCCCTGATCCCGCTCGCCGACCAGGACCGCGACCTGTGGGACCGCGGTGCGATAGCGGCCGGCGTGCAGCTGGTCGAACACGCGCTGAGCACCACGCCGATCGGCCCGTATCAACTTCAGGCGGCAATCGCCGCCGTCCACGCCGAAGCGAGCTCGGCCGAGGAAACCGACTGGCGGCAGATCGTCGGCCTGTACACGCTGCTCGAGCGGCTGGCCCCCAATCCGATCTACTCGCTCAACCGTGCCGTCGCGGTGGCGATGGCCGACGGCCCCGCCGCTGGCCTGGCGCAGCTCGCCGCGATCGAGCGCGACGAGCGCCTCGCCGGGCATCACCGTGTCGACGCGGTCCGGGCGCACATGCTCGAGCTCGCGGGCGACCGGGAGCGCGCGGCCGACGCCTACCGGGCAGCCGCACGACTCACCACGAGCCTGCCCGAACGGCGCTACCTCGAGTCCCGCGCGGCCGCGCTATGAAGCTTCGGCACGATGAGGCGAAACTCGAGTGCTGCTTCCAGCTCGTGGAGACCGACGATCCGGCCCTCCTCGATCGCTGGCGTGAGCGATGGACCGACTTGGTGGAGTTCGACGTGTTCGAAGTAATCAAGTCCGACGAAGCGGCGGCTCGCGTCGGCGCGGGGCGGGAGCCCGGCGCGTAGCGCCTGAACGCTCACGCTCGGCGACGTAAGCCTCGAACTGGCGCTCGAAGTCGGGCCACCAACTCGGGGCGCCGCCCCCGGCGGGTTGCGGAGCGTCGGGCCGGCGGCGGCGTGGTCCACCTCCGCCGTGGGCACCTCGGGGCCCTGGCCCGGCACCACCGCCCTC
>DATFDC010000265.1:0-2521 GCA_035252415.1 Solirubrobacteraceae bacterium | reverse complement strand
GCGACGTCGACCGCGTACACGCGACCCTCCGGGACGAGGTCGACCAGCAGCGCGGTGACCCGGCCCGACCCGCACCCAGCATCGAGCACGGTCTCGTCGCCGCTCAGCTTCAGCCGCTCGAGCTGCTCGCGCGCCCACCCGAGCTGGGGATCGGAAACCCGGTCGTAGCTTGCGGCATCCCAATCCCGGCTGGCAGTCATCAGATTCAAATCGCCGTGGTCACCGGACCGGGCCGCTCGCGCTCGCGCTCGTAGGCGACGATCGTCTCCTCCTCGCCGAGCGTGAGACCGATGTCGTCGAGCCCGTTCAGCAGCCGGTGCTTGGTGTCCGGATCGATCTCGAAGCTCGCCGTCCCGCCGGGCCAGCGCACCTCCTGCGCGGCCAGGTCGACCTGGGCCTCACCGGCCTCGCGGATCGACGCGCACTGCTCGGCGCTGAGTTGCACCGGCAGCAGACCGATCTTGGTGCAGTTCGAGCGGAAGATGTCGGCGAAGCTCGGGGCGATGATCGCCTTGAAGCCGTAGTCCTCGAGTGCCCACGGGGCATGCTCGCGGCTCGAGCCGCATCCGAAGTTGCGCCCGGTGACCAGGATCGGGTTGCGCGGCAAATCCCAGTCCGGCTGCTTGGCCCAGTCGAAGAACAGGAACTCGCCGAAGCCGGTCCGCTCGATCCGCTTGAGGAACTGCTTGGGGATGATCTGGTCGGTGTCGACGTCGTCGCGGTTCAGCACCGACACGCGACCGGTGATCGTCTCGATGGCTTTCATTTGGCGCTCCAGTCCCGAATGTCGACAAACCGTCCTTCGATGGCCGCCGCGGCCGCCATCTGCGGCGAGACCAGGTGAGACCGCGCGCCCCGGCCCTGGCGTCCCTCGAAGTTGCGGTTCGAGGTCGAGGCGACACGCTCGCCCGGCGCCGCGATGTCCGGGTTCATGCCCAGGCACATCGAGCAGCCCGCGCCACGCCAGTCGAACCCGGCACGCCGGAAGATCTCATCCAAGCCCTCGGTTTCAGCCTGAGCTTTGACCTGCTGCGAGCCCGGGACGACCATCGCGTAGACGCCTTCGGCCACCCGGTGTCCGTTCACGACCTCGGCCGCCGCGCGCAGGTCGCCGATCCGCGAGTTCGTGCACGAGCCGATGAACACGCGGTCGAGCTTGATCTCCTCGATCGGGATCCCTGGTTGCAATCCCATGTACTCGAGCGCGCGCTCATCCTGGTCAGAGCGCGGCTCGGGGACCGCCTCGGTGACCGGGACGACCATGCCCGGGGTGGTCCCCCAAGTGACCATCGGGCTGAGCGCGGCCGCGTCGACCTCGATCTCCTTGTCGAAGGCAGCGCCGTCGTCGGTCTTGAGCGATCGCCACTCCTCGGGGACGTCTTTCGGAGCGGCCGGGCGGCCGATCACCCATTCAAAGGTCGTCTCATCCGGGGCGATCATCCCCGCGCGCCCCCCGCCCTCGATCGTCATGTTGCAGATCGTCATGCGGCCCTCCATCGAGAGCGACTCGATCGCCGGGCCGGCGTACTCGACCACGTGACCCGTCGCGCCGTCCACGCCCATCTGGCCGATCGTGGCCAGGATCAGGTCCTTGGCGGTCACGCCGAACCCGAGCTCGCCCGTGTAGCGGATCCGCATCGACCGCGGCTTTGACTGGACCAGGCATTGCGTGGCCAGCACGTGCTCGACCTCGCTGGTGCCGATCCCGAACGCGAGCGCGCCGAACGCGCCGTGCGTGGCGGTGTGCGAGTCGCCGCACACGATCGTCATTCCGGGCTGGGTGACCCCGAGCTCCGGCCCGATGATGTGCACGATCCCCTGCCGGTCCGATCCCAGCGAGTACACGGGGATCCCGAACTCCTCGCAGTTGCACTCGAGCGTCTCGACCTGCTTGCGCGAGAGCTCGTCGCGGATCCGCGCGGCCACCGGCGTGCCGTCGGTGGGCACGTTGTGGTCGGCGGTGGCCAGCGTCCGGTCGGGGCGCCTCACCTTTCGCCCGGCCAGCCGGAGCCCGTCGAAGGCCTGCGGGCTGGTCACCTCGTGCACCAGGTGCAGGTCGATGTAGATGAGCCCGCGCTTGACCTCGTGCGCATCCCAGATCTTGTCGAACAGCGTCTTCGGCATTTTTAGGACCTCCGCAGGCCGGCGCTGAGCACCGCCAAGAGCACGGCTTCCTCAGGGCCTGGATTTTCAAAATGATGGTTTAAGTCCGCGTCGAACGTGACGCAGTCGCCAGCGAGCAACTCGTAGCGCTGGCCGTCGCAGTGCAGGACGACCGTGCCGCGCTCGACGAGCGCGGTCTCGCGGCTTCCTGGCTCGTGCCTCGGCGGATCGCCGGGACCGCCGGTCACCGCGCCCCCCGCCAGCGTGTGGCGCGAGAGCTCGGCCCGCTGCCCGGGCAGGGGCGGGGTGAGGATCTCGTAGCCGTGGCCGGGGACGGCCGTGGGGCCATTGCGCCGCTCGTTAGCACGGACGACGACCACCGCCCCGTCCTCGTCGAGCCGCAGGAGCTGCGAGAGCC
>DATFDC010000264.1:0-3021 GCA_035252415.1 Solirubrobacteraceae bacterium | reverse complement strand
GGCCAGGTCGCGCCGCGCCTGGGTCAGGCCCTGCAGCGGAGAAGTCGGTGTCGACAGCGCGGCCGAGGGTGCCGCCAGCGTGGCCGAGGGTGCCGCCAGCGCGACCGGCGCGGCTAACAACGCGGCCGGCGCGGCTAGCAGCGCGCACGCCGCCGCAACCACCCTCACGCGTTGACCCCAGCAGCCGGACAGGCCGCGAGTGTAGGTTCCGCCGCCGTGAGGAGTCAACCGCCGCGCCAGCGCGCTGAAACGTCGCAGCGTTCACCTCGTAGCTGGACAGATGGAGAGGCTCGGTCCGCCAGACGGGCTGGTCGAAGGCCGCGCGGTACCTATCCGGATGACCGGGACTGCTTGTGCGCTAGTGGGAGCGGCGCTACGTTCGGCGCCGACACGAGTCCACGGAAAGGAGCTCGACATGCGCATCGCGCACCTACGCGCGGGCGCGAGCATGAAGCTCGCATCGGCGACCATCTTGGCCGTCGCCGCAATGTTGATTTCGGCGGGCGGCGCGCGGGCCGCCGGTGGCATCGACGTTTTGACCCCTTCGCTGGACTTCGGGCGGGCCGTGGCGGGCGCGACCGCCACAATCACCCAGGACGTCGAACTGCGCAACGGCACATCCTCCACCCTTCAGCTGACCTCGATGCAGCTGACCGGAAGCATCTTCGACTTCACTCCGAGCTTCGCGACCGGCACCACGTGCCCAACTCCCAGCGCCGGTGCCTCAGCCGGCATCGCCCCCGGCGCGACGTGCGTGGTAGCGGTCACCTATTCGCCCAAGAAGTTTGGACCGGTGAGCGCTTCGCTGACCATGACCTTCTGCGCCACCGATGCGTCGCCGTGCGCGCCCATCACTACGTCCAGCGTCTCGCTCGCCGGCGATGGGGTTCACGCCGACACGCTGACGCTCTCCCCGGCGGCGCTGAGCTTCACCCCGACCCAGCTCGGCGCGTCAAGCCCGACCCAGACCGTGACGCTGACCAACGGCTCCGAGGAGATGCCGATCACCGGGCTGACCCTCGGCGGTGCGGCGCCGCACGACTACTCGATCGAGCGCGATGGCTGCACCGGGGCCGATCTGGCGCCCGGCGCGACGTGCAGCTTTGACGTCTCGTTCGCGCCAGGGCAGGCCGGCTCTCGCAGCGCGACCGTGGCCGTGGCCGGCGCGACGGTCGGCAACTCCTATCCAACCCTGGTCCTTTCCGGCGTCGGGAGCAGCCCGCCCGCGAACCCTGGCCGCCCGACCGGTCCCGGCGCCCCCGCGAGCTCGACCGGCCCAACGACTCCCAACGGCCCTGCCGTCTCGAGCAGTGGCACCGCTCCGGCTCACCGGACCGAGCCTGCCCGCCCGAGAGTCACGATCGAGCTCGTCACATGCAAGCCGAACCGCAAGACGAAGCGTCACAAGCAGCCGTGCACGGCAAAGCTGATCTCACGCCCCTTGACGTTCACCGCCACCGCACAGACCGCTCGCGCGACGATCTCGCGCGGACGCGTCGTGTACGCGACCGGACCGGCGACCGCGGTCGGCGCCGGCCGATGGGAGCTCGTGACCCGCAAGCGGCGTGCGTTGCGACCGGGGCGCTACACACTGACGCTCCGAACTCGCCACGGAGCCCGGCGTCTGGCGCTGAGGATTCCGTAAAGGCGGCGATGAAACTCAGCTCGGATCGGTGAACTGCGCCGGCTCCTTGAGCATGCCGGCGCGCACCGACTCGAGTTGATTGGGCGTTCCGAGCAGCCCGAGCTGGATATCGGCCTCGAGCCTCAGCGTCTCCTGGGCCGAGCCGGTCCAGGACTCGTTGAACAGCCGCTTCATGCCGCGCACCGCATCGGGCGAGCGACCGGCGATCTCAGCGGCCAGTGAGCGGGCAGCCGCCAGCGGATCATCGACCACGTGCGTCACGAGGCCCAGTTCGCCCGCCTCAACCCCACTCAGCATCCGGCCCGTGAACGCGAGTTCCTTGGCCACGTCGATCCCGACCAGCCGCGGGAGCGTGCGGGTGATCGCCATGTCCGGGACCAGGCCCCACTTGACCTCGAGCACCGACAGCCGGGCGTCGGGCGTGGCGAACCGTATGTCGGCCCCCAGGGCGATCTGCAGGCCTCCGCCAAGGCAATGGCCGTGGATCGCCGCGATCACCGGCACTGGCACGTCGATCCAGCCATACACCGGCCGCTGGAACCAGTTGGGAACCGGCCCGCGAAGTGGCGCCATCAACTCGTCCGAGTCGGGTTGCCCCGCCATCACGCCGGCCACGTCGAGCCCGGAGCAGAAGCTCGGCCCCTCGCCGTGCAGCACCACAGCCCGCACGCCGGGCTCGGCAGCGACCTGCGAAGCCGCCGCCGCGATCCCCTCGAACATCGCAATGTCCAGAGCGTTGTGCTTCTCGGGCCGGGTCAGCGTCACCACCGCGACGTGATCGGCGATCGAGATCGCGACCCGCTGCTCCGTGCTCACGTCCGAAGAGGAGGACATCCCCCGGAACACTATCCGTCGAGCGCGGAGACCTCGTCCCCGACCCGGACCGTCCCGGGCTCAACCACCGATCCCCACACGCCGAACGGCAGTGGTTCGGTGCTCTCGATCGCGCCGGCGCCGCGGTAGGAGCCGAGCAAATCCAGCGTGGGCACGTCGATCACCCCACTCTCCGGGTCCCGGCTCGTGATCAGGCACCGACCAACGTGTCCGGCAAACCGCACCATCGCCCCGCCGACACGCACCGGAGCGCCACCGACCCAGCGATCCTCCGCGTGCGCACCCACGCCGTCGATCTCGATCAACATCCGGAATCGGCGCGGGTCCAGTGACTCCACGTCGCCGACCTCGGCCAGCCGGGCGAGCGAGGCGCGCGAGATCAGCGACACCGCACCGCCGGCGCCGCGATCGACGCCGTCGCCCGGCGACTCCGGCTCGACCAGTCGCAGCGGCCGCCCGGCCACCGCGCTCAGCACCTCGGACCATGGCCCTTCGACCAGCCGACCCACGCGCTGCGTGGAGAAGAACCGGACCTCGACCTC
>DATFDC010000263.1:0-4788 GCA_035252415.1 Solirubrobacteraceae bacterium | reverse complement strand
CTCACGGTGATCCCCCAACGAGAACGCCGGCCCCGCTCCCCGAGCGGAGTGATGCTCGCGAGCATCGACTCGCCTCAGGGGGACCAGGCCGCCGCCACCGCCGCCGTGACCGCGGCCGCGCAGCCGAGGACCAGCACAGCGGTCAGACGCGTCCTCCCGGAAACAGACTGGGATGGTCCGGCCCTATGCCCGCCGCGGCCAGCCGCTCCTCGACGCCCCGTTGCTCCTCGATCGCCTCGCCGACCAGCGAGGCCAGGGCGTCCCAGGTCGTGGCCACGCCTTCGCCCCGGACCTCCCCGTCCTCGACCAGCACGAAGTACGGCGTTCCGGGGACCGCGTAGTCCTCCCAGGCCTGCGAGGACATCACTGCCGGCACCCGGTCCCCGGCCAGCCGGCGCAGCTTGGCCGGCTGCTCTCGGTCGGATCCGCGCGTCACGACCACGGTCTGCAGCGCGGGCGCCACGCGCCGCTCGCCGAGCGTCTCGAAGAACGAGACACAGCTCGTGCACCCGGTGCTCAGAAAGGCGAGCAGCGTCGGGCCGCCGCTCAGCGAGAGGCTGACCGCGTCGCCCGCCGGGGTGGTTCCGGCCAGTCCGGGGGCATTCGTGTCGGCCCGGACGCCGGCCGGCGGTGCGGGGACGCGCGGAGCCAGAGTGCCCTCGGGGCCGAGCCGGCGGAGGATCTCGGCGTGGCTGCGCAGCAGCGCGGCGACCAGCACGACCAGGAGCACGAGCAGGACGGTCTCGACCGAGACGATCGCCACCACTATGCCCCGCCTCCCCCAGGGAGTTGCGTGGCCAACCCCTGCAGGCACGGGTTCTCGTGCGTACAGGTCCGGTTGTCGACCATCTCGGTGGCGTTGCAGTTCATGCCGGGCACGGTGGCCGGGTTCCGGCACAGCACCAGCCGGCAGACCACCTCGGTCTTGCCGGAGATCTGCGTGTTGCACTGCCCGTAGCGGAAGTGGTTGCAGTCGACGGCCCGGTGGTGGCAGCTGCCGCCCGCACACTGGCAGCCGCCGGGAAACACCGTGCCGGGGATCCGGTTGCAGTCGATGTAGTAGCGCGCGCCGTGGCCCTGGCATAGCCCGTTGCCGCGGTAGCTCGTGCACTTCCACCAGCCGGCGATGTACGTGTTGGGCGGGCAGGCGTTGTTGCCCTGCTCGATCTCGCAGCAGAACGCGGTGTAGCCGTCGGTGCACTTGCTGCCGTGCGGGCAGTCGTGCGGCCGGATCACCCCCCACGCGGTTCCGGGGCGGATCAGATAGCGGACCGGCGCCACCGCGAACGCGGCCCCGGCCACCGCGGCCCGGGAGAGCGCCCCCCGCCGCGAGGTGCGCCGCTCGAGCAGCTCCCCGATCCGGACCACGATGCTCATTCGCCGCTCCACCCCGCCCACGCCCGCGGCACGGCCGTGTACACAAGGACGGCGGCGTACGCCGCGCCGGCGGTCGCGATCAGCAGCACCACGGCCTCGACCGCCGACCCGCCCGCGAGCCAGCCGAGCCCTCGTGGTCCGGCGATCGCAGCGGCCAGCGCCAACGACCCCAGTAGCCCGCTGGCGATCACGTGCGCCAGCGACACCGGAAAGTCGTTCTCGCCAAAACAGCCACACGCCAGGCGGCGGCGCCTGAGGACCTCGGCCACGACGGTGAACGACGCGTAGAGGACCGCGAGAGCCAGCGCAAGCGAACGCGCGGGATGCACGAGACATGCCGCGCCGAGCGCCACCTCGCCGACCCCCAGGGCACCCATCGCCCGACGAGAAACGCGCAGCTTCGCCACCCCGGCCACGCACAGCACGAGCGCGGCCACCAGAAAAGGTGGCGTCAGCGCCTGACTCACTTGGCCAGCTCCTCGGCCCGGCGCTCGAGCACGGTCGTGGCGGCGCTGGCCGGATCGATCTCGCGCGCCACCACCCGGTCCAACAGCGCCTGCACCTCGGGATCCTCGCGGATCGAGGCCTCGAGCTCGCGCCGCATCCGGAAGGTGGCCAGCCCCAGCACCTCGTTCATCAGGTTGCGCCGCCGGCGCTCCGACAGTGTCCCCTCGGCCTCAACGTGCGCGTGGTGCTCGGCCATCTTCTCCGACAGCTCCTCGACCCCCTCGCCCCGGACCGCCTCGGCCTTGATGATCGGCACCTTCCAGTCTCCCTGCGGCCCCAGCGCCAGCACGTTCTTGATCTCTCGCACCATCGTGTCGGTCAGCGGGTGGTCGGCCTTGTTGACCACAATCACGTCGGGGATCTCCATCACGCCCGCCTTGAGCGCCTGGATCGAATCGCCCGACCCTGGCATTAACACGAGCACGACCGTATCGGCGTGGTCGATGATGTCGACTTCGGCCTGTCCCACCCCGACGGTCTCGAGCATGATCACGTCCCGGCCGGCGGCATCCATGAGCAGCGCGGCCTGAAGCGAGGCCTCGCTCAGGCCGCCCAGGGCGCCCCGGCTGGCCATCGAGCGGATGAACACGCCGGGATCGAGGAAGTGATCTGAGAGCCGGATCCGGTCGCCGAGCAGCGCGCCCTGGGTGAACGGCGAGGTCGGGTCGATCGACAGGACGGCCACGGTCCGCTCGCGCTCTCGCTCGAGCTTGGTCAGCGCCGCCAGCAGGGTCGACTTCCCGGCCCCGGGCGGTCCGGTGAAGCCGAACACGGCGGCCCGTCCGGTGCGCGGATAGACCTCCTTGACCAGCGCCCAGCCCTCCGGGTCGTCGTTCTCGACCAGCGAGATCCCGCGGGCAAGCGCCCGACGGTCGCCGGCGAGGAGGCGTTGGGCAAGCGATTCGTCGGCGCCGGGCATCCCTACGCCGAACATCATGCCAGGGGTACGATCCCGCCGTGGCGGCGACCGAGTTCCCCTCCGCGACCGACGAACTGCTCGAGCGAACCCCTCCGGCGCCCGCGCCGCGAATCGTTCGCGCCGGCCCGCCGCCCCTGCACGGGGGACCGCTCACGTTCCTGCGCTTCGCCCGTGAGCACCACATGCTCAGGCCGGGCTACGCGGCGCTGATCGCGCGCTGGGCCTGGCTGAAGCTCCGCTGGCGGGGGCGCCTGCAGACCGACGGGCTGTGCTTCGTGTGCCCTGGGGTCAAGTTCGAGATCGGCCGCGATGCGTGCGTCAAGCTCGGCCGCTGGTCGTGGATCGGCCACCGCTGCAAGATCCGCGTCCACGAGGGGGAGTTCTCGCTCGGGGCGAAGTCGGTGATGGGCCAGGAGTGCACGGTCTCGGCCTACCAGCTCGTGGCCATCGGCCGCGAGTGCATCATCGCCGACCGCGTGATGATGATCGACTTCGACCACGGGATGGTCGAGACCGAGCGCCCGATCCGCGAGCAGGGAATCTACAAGCGCAGCGTGGACGTCGGGCACAACGTGTGGATCGGCTACGGCGCGTGCCTGCTGCGCGGCGTCTCGGTCGGCGAGAACGCGGTGATCGGCACGAGTGCGGTGGTCACGGCCAACGTGCCCGCCAACGCAGTCGTCGCCGGGGTTCCGGCGCGCATCATCCGCATGCGTAAGGCGCCGAAGACGTTTCGCTGGGCCTAAGCGGCCCGGCAGACGGCCAGGAAGTCGAGCGCCGCGGCGAGGCGATCGCCTCGCAACGCAAAATCCCGGCTCGAGATCGCGGGCGTGAACCAGCCGTAGAAGCGCTCCGTGAGGCCCAACGCAGCGTGCATCCGGTCCCAGCCGAGGCGCAGCCCCACCTCATGCACTCGGAGCTTGCGAGCATGGAAGAGCCCGAGCATCTGGACGCTCGCGAACGCGCCCCGGCACAGCGCGGCGAACTCCTCGGCCCGGTACTCGCGCAGGTGCCAGGGGTTATCGGACTTCGCGGCCCCCGGTGGCGCCAGGGTCAAAACATTCGGCGTCGACACATACGCCACCCCGCCGGGCGCCAGCAACCGACGGAAATGGGCAAGTACGGCCGCTGGGTCGACCACGTGCTCGACCGTCTGGAGGAACACCACCGCATCGAACGAGCCGGGCTCCCCGTAGGACTCGACCGCGCCCCACTCGAACGACAGCCCCGGGCGGCTGTACCTCAGCCGCGCGTGCTCATGAGCCTCGGGATTGCCATCGACCCCGATCACGGAAGCCGCGGTCCCAGCCAGCACCGAGGACCCGTACCCCTCGCCGCACGCCATGTCCAGCACGACTCCGCCGGCCACCCGCTCGGCAATCCATTCGTACACGGCGAGGTGCCGGCGATACCAGTAGTTCTCGGCCGGAACGTCGGGCAGCGTCCGCTCCCCGGTCAGCTCGAGCGGGGGGACGCCCGGGGGCTGGTTCTGCTGGACGTATGAGTCGCTCATCGGGGCCGAGAGGGTAATGTCCGCGCCGCCATGGAGGTGCTGACGGCGGACGAGATCCGCGATGTGAACACCCGCTATCACGACGTGGCCGCCTCGAGCTACGACTCCAAGTGGGGCATCGACTTCGGCGAGGTGGGCCAGGCTCAGGTGGTGGGCAAGCTGCGCAAGGTGCTCGGCCCGGCGCTCGATCGCGGCTTCGAGCGCTCGCTCGAGGTCGGCGCGGGCACCGGCTACTTCAGCCTCAACCTGCTTCGGGCCGGGATCGTCCGCGAGGCGACCTGCACCGACATCTCTCCCGGCATGGTGCGCGCCCTGGGTGCCAACGCCGAGCGCCTCGGCCTGAACGTGAGGACCGCCCGGGCCGACGCCGAGTCGCTGCCGTTCCCCGATGCCAGCTTCGACCTCGTCCTCGGGCACGCCGTCCTTCACCATCTCCCCGACCTTCAGCGCGCGTTCGGCGAGTTTCACCGCG
>DATFDC010000262.1:0-11850 GCA_035252415.1 Solirubrobacteraceae bacterium | reverse complement strand
CGCACTGACGTTCAAGAGTTACCTCCTGGTGGCCTCGGCGGGAACCCGCCGGGGCCACCGCCATCGAACCGGCCGCTAGTCCGGTTCCACGCTCACGCTGAAACGGCGAGGACACTCGGGTTGCGGGTGCTCTCCCCGCCGAGCGCGACCGTCGCCTTGGCCGTGACCAGGTGATAGAGGATCAGCAGCTGCACCAGTGCCAGGGACTCGGAGCGGTGCAGCTCGGTGCCGATTGTGAACTCGCCCAGGCGTCGCGCGCGCAGATGTGTGGCGAAGTGCATGCGTTCCCAGATCGCCTCCTCGACCGCGGTCGCATGCGCCGGATCCATTCGTCCGGGGATCCGGAGAACCCGCTCGCCACCACGCTCGACCAGCGTCAGCCCGTCCGGCTTGCCGTTGATGAACGGCGACAGGTCAGGGTGGGGCAGCTCGTCGCACAGCGTCAGCTCGGCCTCGAGATGCGTCTGATCTTCAGCCGGCTCGTCTTCGGATGTGTTGAACGAGACGAGCATGTCGCCGTAGCGACGCTGCGGACGGATGAACGCCTCGGAGTCGGCCTCACGCCGGTCGAGCTCGGCCAGGACCTCGTCGGTGGTGTAGCCACGCCGCGAGCAGTCGCGTTGCACTTTCCACTTGCGCCGGAGTGCTTCGGGCGGATTGAGGAACACCCGCACGTCGTAGACGTCGCGCATCTCCGGCCGGTAGTAACCGAGCAGGCCCTCGATGATCGTGAAGCGCTCAGGCTGGACGTAGACGGGAGGACCGAACGTGCCGTCCTTGTGCCGGTACACGGGCTTGAGGATCGCTTCGCCGCGCCTCAGGTGCGCCAGGTGCTGGGCGATGATGTCGATGTAGTTGCAGTCGGGATGCAGCGGAGTGATCCCGAGCTCCGCGCGCTGCTTGCGGTCGTAGCGGTGATAGTCGTCGGTACAGATGTGGGCGACGTGCTCTTCGCCGAGTACTCGCACGAGCCCGCGCGTGATCGTCGTCTTGCCGGCCGCGGAATCGCCGACCACGCCGAGGATGACCGGGCGCGCGGACTCCCGCAGCTTCGTCGGGCCGTGCATCGTCATGCCGCTTCTCGACCGTTCTCGGATCGGCCGTCCTCGTCGAACACGCTGCTCTTCAGGATGTCCTCGGCCTCGATCTGGGTCAGCATCTCGCGGGTCGGCTCGGCGGTACGTGTCCGAACCAGCTCGTACACACGGTTTGCATGCCGCAGGCGCGCACGTTCGATCCCGTTGCGGACGCTGCGGGCGTGCGCGAACCGGGGGCGGCGCATGCGCCGGATGACGTACTCGCGGAACACCTCCTCGGCATCCGAGGACAGCGTGTAGTGCTCGGCCGACAGCATCAGCCGTCCGATCTGCAGAAGCTCGTCCGGGGTGTAGTCGGGGAAGTCGATGTGATGGGCGACGCGTGAGGACATGCCCGGGTTGAGCCGGAAGAACTCGTCCATGCGGCCCTTGTAGCCGGCCAGGATCACGACCAGGCGATCGCGCTCATTCTCCATCACCTGTAGCAGTATCTCGATCGCCTCAACCCCATAGTCGCGGTCGTTCTCTGGCCGGTAGAGGTAGTACGCCTCGTCGATGAACAAGACGCCGCCGTAGGCGCGCTTGAGAACCTCCTTGGTCTTCGGCGCGGTGTGCCCGACGTACTGGCCCACGAGGTCGTCCCTCGTCACGGCCACCACGTGGTTGCGCTCGATGTAGCCCAGGCGATGCAGGATGTCGGCCATCCGCATCGCGACCGTCGTCTTGCCGGTGCCCGGATTGCCGGTGAAGCACATGTGCAGGGTCGGCCGGCCGGCCGCCAGGCCTGCGTGACGGCGCAGTTGATCGATCACCAGCAGAGCCGAGATCTCCCTGATCCGCGTCTTGACCGGGAGCAGGGCCACCAGGTCGCGGTCGAGTTCCTTCAGCACCGACTCGATGTTCGCGTCGCGGACGATCGCCGCGATGTCCTCCGTCGCGGACTCGGTCTGGATCTCGTCTACGACGCTCATCCGGCCCCGTTCCCATTCATGTAGCGGCTCCCGACCGGCTTGTCGGCCGCATACGGATGCGCCCGGTAGCGCAGCACGCGGTCGTGCGCGTCCGTCCGTTCGAGCCGGAACCCCGGCTCATGGGTCGGTCGGTTGACGATGAAACTGAGTGCCGTGGTCTGGCGGCCGTACGACGCGTCGTAGGCGATCACCTTGATGTAGTGCTGGGCGTTGGCCTCGCGGCACGCGCGTACTTCGCGCATGACCCGCGCCACATCCTCCATGTGCAGGTCGAACATCGGCAGCCCCCACATCTCCCAGTAGGAGTTGCGCGGATGGGCATCGTCGGTGTACTCGATCGAGATCGCCCATCCATGCCCGAGTGCGTAGCGGACCTGGGCGGCGATCTGCTCGTCGGTGAGATCGGGAAGGAACGAGAACGTTCCCTGCGTTATGCGCATGGTGAATCCCTCCTGCCGGGGTCAGGCTAGCGTGGGTGTGACGACGTAGTCCGGGGTGTCGGTGGATTGGAAGTCGAACGTGACGTCCTTCCAGACCTGCAGCGCGGCGTTCAGCTCGGGGCACCCCTTGGCGGCCTTCGCGAGGATGTCGGGGCCTTCCTGGAAGTAGTCGCGACCTTCGTTGCGCGCCTGGATCATCGCTTCGACGGCGACCCGGTTGGCAGTGGCGCCGGCGGCGATCCCCATCGGATGGCCGATGGTTCCGCCCCCGAACTGAAGGATGACGTCCTCGCCGAGGTACCGAAGCAGCTGGTGCATCTGCCCCGCGTGAATTCCTCCGGAGGCGACCGGCATCACCGCCGGAAGCGATGCCCAGTCCTGGTCGAAGAAGATGCCGTTCTGGAGGTCCTCGGGGACGTGGTCGAGCCGCAGCGTGTCGTAGTAGCCGGCGATCATCGAAGGATCGCCCTCGAGCTTGCCGACCACCGTGCCGGCGTGGAGGTGGTCGACGCCCAGCAGCCGGCACCATTTGGCGATCACGCGGAACGACACGCCATGCGTCTTTTGACGCGTGTACGTCCCGTGGCCGGCACGGTGCAGATGCAGGATCATGCCGTTGCGCCGCGCCCATTTCGACATCGACTGCATCGCGGTGTAACCGACCGTGAGGTCCATCATGATGATGACGCTCCCGAGTTCCCTCGCGAATTCGGCGCGTTCGTACATGTCCTCCATGGTCGCCGCGGTGACGTTCATGTAGTGACCCTTGATTTCACCCGTCGCTGCACTCGCACGGTTCACTCCCTCGATTGCGTGCAGGTAACGGTCACGCCAGCGCATGAACGGCTGTGAGTTGATGTTCTCGTCGTCCTTGGTGAAGTCAAGCCCGCCGCGCAACGCCTCGAACACCACCCGTCCGTAGTTCTTGGCCGACAGCCCGAGCTTCGGCTTCACGGTGGCGCCGAGCAGCGGCCGACCGAACTTGTCCAGGTACTCGCGCTCCATCACGATCCCGTGCGGCGGGCCCTGGAAGGTCTTGACGTACTGCGTCGGAATCCGCAGGTCCTCGAGCCGGAGCGCCTTGAGCGCCTTGAACCCGAAGACGTTGCCGATGATCGAGCTCGTCATGTTGGCGATCGAGCCCTCCTCGAACAGGTCGAGGTCATAGGCGATCTTGGCGATGTACTCGCCCTCCCGGCCAGGGACCGCGGCCACGTCGTACGCCTTGGCCTGGTACTGCTCGTGGGCGGTCAACCGATCCGTCCACACGACGGTCCAGGTCGCCGTCGACGATTCACCGGCCACGGCGGCGGCCGCCTCGATCGGGTCTACGCCCGGCTGTGGCGTGATCCGGAATGCCGCCAGGATGTCGGTGTCCTTGGGCACGTAGTCCGGGTTGAAGTAGCCCATCTCGGCGTATGGCGTGACGCCGGAGGCCCAGCGGTCCTTCTTGTGGTTTGTCGTGTTCGGTGCTGCGGTGCCAAGCGCCATGGTGGGAGACCCTTTCCGTTGGGACGTCGGCGCCGAGGGTACGATCGCTCAGGCATAAGCGTCAAGTTCTAATTAACCGTATTCCTATAGAGGTACATCTATGCCAGACCTATAGCTCTTCTTCTTGCTATCGGCGGCGTTTCTCACTTGTTGGCCGCTCGGTCGCCCCGATACGGTCCGCTGCACATGCCCCGTCCGATCCTGCTCGGCATCGCCGGCGACTCCGCTGCTGGGAAGACCACGCTGACGCGCGGGCTTGTGCGGATACTCGGCGAAGCGCAGGTGACCCACGTGGCCGCCGACCACTACCACCGCTATGACCGCAAGCAGCGTGCCGAGCACGGTCTGAGCCCCCTCCATCCGGACTGCAACCACGTCGACATCCTGGAGCAGGATCTGGCCCACCTGCGCGCCGGCGCCGCGATCCTCAAGCCGGTCTATCGCCATCAGGACGGCACGTTCGCCCCGGCGGAGTACCTCTCACCCTCGACCTTCGCGATCGTCGAGGGACTGCTCACGTTCCACACACCGGCGATGCGCGACAGCTACGACGTGCGCGTGTATCTGGATCCGCCCGAGGACCTGCGCCGCCGGTGGAAGGTCCAGCGCGATTGCTCGCGTCGTGGCTACACGACCGACGAGGTGCTCGACGAGCTTGACCGGCGGGAGGCCGATGCGGTGACGTTCATCCGCCCGCAGCAGCGCCACGCCGACCTCGTTATCTCGTTCATGCCCGGTGATCGGGGCGACCAGGAGCACCTCGACGCCAAGGTGACGATGCGCCCGGGTCTGGCCCATCCCGATCTCTCGTCGCTCGCCGATGGTTACGGCAACGGGATCGTGCTCGCCGAGCGCGGTTCTGAGACCTGTCTCTGGGTACCTGGCACGATCAGCGCCGAGGACGGAGCGGAGATCCAGGAGGCGATCTGGCGCCGGATGCACTTCGCCAGCCATTTGCGCACCGAGCGTCTGGGCGAGTTCACCGTCGGCACGCAGTTGCATCGCTCCGAGTCGCTGGCGATCACTCAGCTCCTCGTGCTCTATCAGCTGGTCACGGCGCGTGCGGCGGTCGCCGTCGGCGCGATCGACGCCCGGACCGACCGGGATCAGGCAGCCGCCGCGGCGATCGCCCCCGCTCGCGACTGAACCCGCACGAATTCCGCGAACGTCTCCGCGGGCCCGCGGGCCGGGCCGACGCTCGAGCGGAGCACGAACCATGGACGCGGCTCCGGCCCGTCCGCCAGCGTGATCTCGGCGAGCCAGCCGGAGCTCAGCTCGGGCTCGACCGCCGCGCGGGGAAGCAGCGACACGCCGAGACCGGCTCGCGCCGCCTGCTTGATCGCGCCGTTGGATCCGAGTGTGAGCGTCTTCGGTGACAGCCCGCGGTCGGCTAGGAACTGCTCGCCCAGCGCCCGCGTGCCCGAGCCGGGCTCGCGCAGCAGCCAGACACGGTCCGCGAGCTTCGCTGCCTCGAGTGGCCCGCCCGCGGCGACGGGATCATCGGGACTGGTGACGCACGCGATGTGGTTGGCGAACAGCGGCTCCGCGGCCAACCGCTCGTCGGCGGGTGGCTTCCCGGAGATCGCCACATCGGCCAGGTGGGTCAGCACCCGGTCGAACACGTAGTCGCGATTGCCGACGTCGAGGGTCAGCTCGACGTCGGGATGCTCCGAGGAAAACGCGCGCATCATCGGCGGCACGAACGACTCGGCCGCGGTGGTCACCGCCGCGATGCGCAGGCGCCGAGCCGCCCGATCGGCCGCTTCGCGCGCTGCCTGACGTCCCTCGTCGAGCAGTCCGAGGATGTCCTCGGCGTATGCCCTGAACGCAGCGCCGGCATCGGTCAGCCGGATGCCCCGGCCCGCTCGTTCGAACAGCTCGCACCCGAGCTCCCGACTCAGCGCCGCGACCGCCGAGGAAACCGACGGCTGAGTCACCACCAGTTCGTCGGCAGCGGCCGTGACCGATCCGCCGCGCACGACGGCGAGGAACGCGGTCAGTTGGGTGACTGTTATAGCCAAGACACTAAGAGTAATCGAGATGACATTGAAGATCGGTTTGGTCAATCCGCGTCGTTCGGTTTCGCCCGGGACCGCGGACATAGGACGCGGGCTATCGATTCGCGCGCAATCCGGATGGTTCGGGGCGCGGCGCGCTGGCAGCATGCTAGTAACAATCGATACGAGAGGAAGTCGCGGATGGAACCCACACGCGTGCTGCTCATCGCCAACCGAACCGCCGCCAACCCGCCGCTGCTGGGCGCGGTGCGC
Source organism: Solirubrobacteraceae bacterium (assembly GCA_035252415.1). Lineage (GTDB taxonomy): Bacteria > Actinomycetota > Thermoleophilia > Solirubrobacterales > Solirubrobacteraceae > Palsa-465. Next base: position 5,641 of record DATFDC010000262.1, on the reverse strand, counting down.
GAACGCGCCGCCCGCGGCGTTGCGACCTTTCACTTGGTCGTTCCGGCGACGCCGACCGGCCTGCATCGCAGCGTCGATCCCGAGGACGCAGGCCGTGACGCCGCCCGTGAGCAACTCTCCGCTGCGCTGCCCCTGCTTTCGGAGGCGGCCGGCCATGCCGTCACCGGCCATGTGGGCGACGCCAACCCGCTCTGCGCCGCGCAGGACGCGCTCAACCTCGGCGGGTTCGACGAGATCATCCTCTCGACCCTGCCATGGCGTATCTCGCAGTGGCTGCGCGTCGACCTGCCGCGCAAGATCGCCGCGCTCGGCGTCCCGGTGCTTCACGTCCAGGCGTCGATCGCGCCGAGCCCACGTCAGCTGCGCGCTCCGGCGCCGGCCGAAGTCACCGTCTCATTGCCTGCCGATGACGACGGGTTCGTTGGTGGTCAGATGTGCCCGCTTCTGAGCGCGCGAGTGTCGCCCCCTACTTGTATCGCCGCGACCCGGATCGGGCCGGCGTCGTGGCTTAGTGGTAGGCGTGGATGACCGCGTGCCCTTTGCCACGGGCGATGAGCGCGCGATTTACCGGGAACGCGGCCCAGAAGGCAACGAGCAGGGCGGCGGCGAGCGAGCCCCAGAAGAGCGGTTCGCCGAGGTCGGCGTCGATCGCGCCGGGGACGATGAGGATGATCACGGTGTCGAACAGCTCCATGGTCCCGATCGAGAGCGTGTCCGACGCGAAGGCCAGGGGCAGCGAGCGGCGCAGCGTCAGCCCGGCGCGCAGCAGCGGCAGCATGGTCAGCGAATACCCGAACGCGAACGCCAGCGAGATTGACAGCACGACGTTGCCGGTGTTGCTCCAGCCCCACCACGTCGACAGGACCATGCCCAGGATCTCGCCGATCGCGCAGCCGGTTAGGCAGTGGACGGTGGCCGAGAACGCCGTGCGATTCAGGCTCGTTCCGGCATGGACGCTGTGGTGAGGTGCGGGAGGTGTGGCTGTGGTCATATCCATCAATCAGTATATACCCCCCCGGGGTATATCTGGGCAAGCCGGACAGCGTTGGGTCGGACAACCTCTCCGCGCCCACTGCTCTCCGCCCCCCTTCTAATCGCCCGAGCTGACAACCTCCGAGTTCTGCGCCGACGCGCGGCGGAACACGTCTCCGCCGGGGTCAGCGGACGGCGTGGCGCCTGGCGCGGTTCTCCTGCCGTGAGCCGTATAGCGCGCGGCGGGCTCGGCGAAGCCGCGCCGCCATGGCCTGTCCACTCACCTGGCTGAAGTATCTGAGAGGGCGATCGCCCATGAGGATCCTGAGGGCGAGTCGCAGGGTGCTGGCGTCGGCTTTGGCCGGAGACCCGGCGTTGAACGGTGGCTGGGGGTCGTACTCGATCGCCAGCTGCAGCGACTCGGCCAGTTGCCGGCCGTGCACGCGATCGGTCAGCGAGAGTGCCATGTCGATGCCCGCCGACACGCCCGCACCGCTGACGTGGTTGCCCTGCCATACGACACGGTCGCCGACGACGTCGACTCCCAACGCGCGCAGGTTGTCCCGGAACGCCCAGTGGGTCGTTGTGGCCTTGCCTTGGAGTAGTCCGGCCGCTGCGTAGAGACCGGCACCGGTGCACGTCGATGCAGTCCATTTGCAGTTCGGAGCGGCGGCGCGCAGCCAGTCGATCAATACCTGGTCGCTGAGCACCGGGAGCGGCTTTTCGCTTCCGGGCACAACGATCAGGTCGGGATCGGGCAGCGTCGCCGGCGTGTCCGTCGGGATGACGGTGAGGCCGCGGTCGCAGCGCACGGGGTCGAGCGAGGTGGCGAGGAAGTGGACTTCTGCGTCGGGCCAGCGGCTGACGACCTCGTACGGGCCGATCAGGTCGAGCGCCGTGAAGTCCGGGTAGAGGACAAAGGCAATCTTCATCGCTCCTCCCGGTCGCTCTCGGCCGAAGCGACGTTGAAGCTGAACATCATTCCGCTCTCGTGGTGCTCGGCGATGTGGCAGTGAGCCATCCACCGGCCGGGGTTCGTGAGGTCGAGCAGTATGTCGACGGTCTCACCGGCGCGGATCAGCACGGTGTCCTTCCAGGCCAGGTTGGGCTCGATGTTCCCATCCCGGGAGAGGACCAGGAAGCGCCCCGCGCCATGGACATGGAACGGGTGGTGCATCGGGTGGTCCCCGGCCATCTCGTTCAGCAGTCGGATCTTCACTCGGTCACCGACCCGGAATTGCCAGTCGATCGCAGCGTTTTCCGCGCCCGTTGCCTTGTCGATCAGCTTCCAGCGCATGTTCGCCGGGGTGGTGAGCCGGTTGATCTCGACCATGTCGTCTTCCCATTCGATGCCATCGGCCTCGGCGTGGTGATGACCTTGGTGGGGTTGGTCGTGGTGGTCGTGGGCATCGCGGTCGTTCATATGGTCCTCGTGGCGGTGCTCGTGATGCCCGCCCGCCGCGGTGACGAGGTGTGCAGGGAGCAGCTTCATCCCGCACTCGGGGCAATGGCCGGCTTGATCTCTGACCACCTCCGGGTGCATCGGGCAGGTGTAGCTGGATGGCGCCTCGACTGCGAGCAGCTTCATCCCGCAGTCAGGGCAGTGCCCGGGCTCCTCGCGCAGGACCTCCGCATGCATCGGACAGCTGTAGATCACGGGACCGTCGACGTCCGGCGCGCCGATGTCCATCTCGGCCAGGAAGCCAAGCGTCTTATCGGGCTCGGCGGCGAAGAACGCCGCGATCCGCTCGCGCTCGGATGTCATGTCCGCGTTCGTTCTCAGCACACCGAATTGCTCGGCGAGTGAAGGCTCGGCCTGCTCCTCGCCAACCCGGATCGATGCCAGTCCATATGTGCGCTCCGGGGTGCGATGTTCCATCGTGAGCTCGCCCACCTGGTTGAACAGCACATCGATCACAACGCGCTCTGACGGCGCCAGGACCAGGTCCTCGACGAACTGTTCGTACTCGACGTGGCCGCTGTCGCCGCCGACGAGCTTGATCCGAGCGCCTGGGAGCGCGACCTTGAATACGCGCGTGTTTGCGGCGTTGGTCAGGTAGAACCGCACGACCTCTCCGAGCCCGGCTGTGAGCGATAGTTCGGGCTCGCCGGCGATCAGGAGCACGTTGCCGAACCGGCCCATCGCCGAGTGGGTGGTCTCGGTGCGGCTGAACGGCGCGATCTTGCCGTCCTCGATGAGGATGTCGTCAAGCGTGAGCGCCACCTCGCGGTGCACCGGAGGCCAGTAGTCAGGATCGGCGGGTTCCACGATCACGTTGCCATACAGGCCCATCTCCTGTCCATAGTCCTCGCGGATGTGGGGGTGGTACCAGTACACGCCCGGGTCGGGAAAGGTCAGGTGGGCCGTGTACGCCTCCCCTTGTCCCATCGGCGTCTGGGTCTCGTGGGTGCCGTCGTAGCGATTCTCGAGCCGGAGCCCGTGCCAGTGGACGGTTGCTTCGAGATCGCCCTGGTTCTCGATGTCGACGACGATCTCGGAGCCTTCGCGCACCTTGAGCGTCGGGCCGGGGATCGAGGCGTTGTAGGCGAGCATGCGCACCGTTGCCTCGCCGATCGACTTGGCGACCGGTGCGATCCTCAGCTCGAACCGGTCGCCGTCGCCCAGCTCGACCACCTCAGTGTCGCGTTCCGTGGGTAGACCAGTAGCGTCGGTCGGGAATTGATCGTGAGTTGTGGCCATTTCAAATCTCCTGGTTCGTCATCGCGTGCCGACGGGTTCGCCTGTCGTGCGACTCGGTCTGTCCGTATGCGAGGCCTTGACCTGATCGGCGATGAACGCGGCGTCATCTCCGACCCAGCCGATCAGCGCCGAGCCTCGCGTGTACTGCCAAGGCAATCCGAGGAAGTAGAGGCCTGGGGAATCGGTCACCCCGCGCCGATGAACGATTTCGTACCTCTCGTCGAATATCGGTGCTTCGATCCACGAGTGATCGTTCCTGAAGCCAGTGGCCCAGATCACCAGATTGGCGTCCAGTTCGCTTCCATCGCTGAAGCGCATCGTGCGTCCCGAGGCCTCGACCGCGCGTGAGTGGAGTTGAACCCCGTGGCGCTTGCGGAGCGTCCGAGGATTGGAGCCGATCAGCGTGTCCCTCCCTGCCAGTCGGGCGCCGATCCGCGTGTCGGTCGACTTGCGCATCGCCCCGGTCTTCTCGAGATACCAGAACAGGTCGCGACCGAGAATCCGCTGAGGTAGCGGCGTCTGCCGCGACCCGATCGATAGGTGAACCTCACGCGTGGCGGAAAGCTCTTCGGCGATCTGAAAACCCGTGTTGCCTCCACCGACGACCAGCACCGGACCGTCGGGAAGGTCACCCGGCGCCCGATATTGGGTGCTGTGGATCTGAACGACCTCTTGACCCAGTTCGTCCGTGATCGACGGCACGAACGGCACCTGGAACGCTCCGGTTGCCACCACGACCTGATCCGCCGTATAGCTGCGGTCGTCGACCTCCACGAGGTACCGGTCCTCAGCCGGTCGGACGGACCGGACGCGGCTGCCCAGCGCCACCGGCAGCGCGAAGTGCCGGACATACTCGGTCAGGTAGGACACGACCTCGTCGCGGGTTGGGTACCTATCCGGATCACCGGGAAAAGGCAGGCCCGGCAGGCCGCTGTAGCGAGCGGGCGTAAATAGCTTCATCGAGTCCCACCGCGTCCGCCAGGCGGCAGCAGGCTCCTCGGCCGCCTCCAGGATCGCGAAGTTGCGCCCCTGCTGAGCCAGGAAATACCCGATCGCGAGACCCGCCTGGCCCCCGCCCACAACGACTACATCTAGGCCGTCTCTCGCGTCAGGGTCGGGGGAGTGCTCTGGCGTCTCATGTTGCTCGTTCATGCGATTTCTCCTGCGGAGGGTCGGTGATCGGATGCCCCGGAGTCGGCTCTGGGGGATTTGGGTGTGGTAGGTCCGTGCAGCGGACTGCGTTTCGAACCCCCACGTGGAGAGACTGGCCGTAGATCCGTGCTCGGGCCATGGGGTAAAGCACCCATCATTTGGCGCCTGCAGTCCGGCGCATAGCGCCGGCCGAGCGGCCCGGATCCGGCGGGCGCGACGCCAGCTTGCGATCACGCGGTAATCGTGATGGCGGGTGAACACTGCGGTCCTACGAACGGATGGCCATCAATGAAGGTTGGGCAGGACCGCACCGCACGCACACCGCCACGCCGCCCCCGCCACGGGCTAGGCGTTGTCAAAAGCTGAGCGCTGTCTGAGGATGTGCCGCGGGCTGACCGATTCCGGCGCGACCTATCGCCGAAGCAGTGACCGGATCGTCGGAGCGCAGCCGCAACGCGTCGTGCCGAGTGGATGTCGAGACTCCCCCGCCACGACCTGGGCGGGATTGTGGCGCGGCCGGATGGGCCGTCAAGGTCGGGCCTTCGGCCCGCGCTCCGCGCGCCCCTGACGGGGCTCTCTCGGCCGCCCACCCAGCCGCGCGATGCTCCGCCCAGGTCGTGGGGGAGAGCTTGGCAAGGGTAGGAGCGAGGGAGCATCGGCGCTCGGCTCGGGTGTGCACCCGATGGCCGCGGTTGACTATCGCGTCCGTGGGCGAACCGATCGCGCCGGTTCAGCTGAGCGGGTCATCGCGTTTGTGGTACGCGCCCACTCAGCGCTAGCCAGCGTCGAGCAAGCGCCTGCCCCTCCAGCCACCGG
>DATFDC010000261.1:0-2936 GCA_035252415.1 Solirubrobacteraceae bacterium | reverse complement strand
AGGGAGCAACATGCCCACATACCTGACCCCCGGCGTGTACGTCGAAGAGGTCACCAGCGGAAAGAAGCCCATCGAAGGAGTCGGGACCGCGGTTGCCGCGTTCGTCGGCCTCGCGCCGGGCGGTCCGGTCAACGTGCCGATGCGGATCGCGAACTGGAGCCAGTTCGTCCGGGTCTACGGCGACACGGCCAATCCGGACAACGGCCCCTTCATGGAGGGCGCGTACCTGGCCCATGCCGTCTACGGCTACTTCCAGAATGGAGGCACCCTGTGCTGGGTGGTGCGGGTCGGCGTCGAGGAGAACGGCAAGGTGAGTGCGCGGGCCGCGCTGCCGGCGGCCAGCGATCGCAGCGTAGAGGCTCTGCGCGCGGTGGCCCTGGACGGCGACAGCGGGCCGGTCGACGTCGAGATCAGCGAGGAGGAGTCGCCGCCCGAGGGTGACCCGACGTACAAGATCGTGGTGAGTTCAGGTGGGTCGCGAGAGGAGTTCTCCGGCGTGACATTGCGCAAGGGCCGCACCCATGTCGCGACCAAGGTGAACGCCGAATCGAAGCTGATCAAGATCGAGGACACCGGGGCGGCGCTTCCCGAGGTGAGGCTGGCTGCCGGCAAGTACGCACTCCAGGTTCCTTCGGTGTCGCCTTCCGAGGTCAAGCCGGCCGATTTCGAAGGCGACGTCGCCAAGCGCCAGGGGATGGGCGGATTGGCCGCGATCGACGAGATCACGATGATCGCAATGCCCGACATGATGCAGTTCGCCTCGAACGGCGACGGGGCGCACGTACGCGATCTCCAGGGCAAGATGATCGCCCACTGCGAGAACGCCGGCGAGCGTATGGCGATCCTCGATTGCCCTCCGGGGTTGAGTCCACAGGAGGTCTACGAGTGGCGGATGAACGCCGCCGGCTACGACTCCAAGATGGCCGCGCTCTACTACCCGTGGATCGAGGTAATCGACCCGCTGACCCGCCGGCCGATGACGATTCCGCCCTCGGGGCACATCGCCGGCGTGTGGGCTCGCGTCGACGAGCAACGCGGGGTCCACAAGGCGCCGGCCAACGAGGTTGTCATGGGCGCGAACGGCCTGGGGTTCCAGGTCACCCACGCCGAGCAGGGGTCGTTGAACAAGAACGGTGTGAACTGCGTCCGGGCGTTCCCGGGGCGGGGCATCCGGATCTGGGGCGCGCGCACGCTCTCGAGCGACCCGGAGTGGCGCTACATCAACGTGCGGCGGCTGTTCAACTTCGTCTCGGAGTCGATCATCACCGGCACGCAGTGGAGCGTGTTCGAGCCCAACGACCCCTTCCTGTGGACGAGCCTGTCGATCAGCGTCTCAAACTTCCTGCGCAACGTGTGGCGGAGCGGCGCCTTGTTCGGCGCCACGCCCGGCGAGGCGTTCTACGTCAAGTGCGACGCCGAGACCAACCCGCCTGAGGTGGTCGAGGCCGGACGGGTGGTGTGCGAGATCGGGATCGCCCCGGTCAAGCCCGCCGAGTTCGTGGTGTTCCGCCTGAGCCAGTTCACCGGCGGCGGCGCGCCCGAGGCGGCCGAAGGCGCTGAGTAGTTCTAGTCACTGAATTCGAGAGGAGTTAGACATGGCCGATGTACAGGTGGCAAACCTGTTGAAGCTCGAGATTGACGGGGTGTCGGACGCACTCATGTTCCACAAGTTCGATCCACCCACGCTCACGCTCGAGAACATCACCCACAACACGTGGGATGACACGGGGAACCTCCTGGCCCATTCCGGGGGGGCGAAGAACCCGCTGTCCGGCGAGTGGGGGATCGAGCGCGCGGTCGACGACAACGGCGCGCTCTACCAATGGTTCAAGGACACCCACGACAAGGGCCGCTCGGATCCCGACTCTAAGAAGGACTGCAAGATCTACTACCTGAACCTCGACGGCTCGATCCTCAAGACCTGGTCGTTCCAGAAGACCTCGATCGTCAGCTACTCATCCTCCGGCGTCGACGCCAACTCGCATGCGCTGCTGACCGAGTCGGTCCGACTGCACTCCGAGGACATCGACCTCCAGTAGTGAGTGATGGATGCACACCGAGATCGCCTTCACACTCCCGGTCGGGTATGTGGACAGGAATGGCGCGCGGCACCGCGAGGGAGTCATGCGTCTCGCCACTGCCCGGGACGAGATCGAGCCACTGCGCGACCCGTCTGTCCGGGCCAACGATGCATATCTGAGCGTCCTGCTGCTGGCTCGGACGGTCACACGGATCGGGTCGGTCACCGACGTCACTCCAGGGCTGGTCGAGGGACTGTTCGCCGCCGACTTCGATCACCTTCAGCGGCTCTACGAGCGCGTGAACTCGGACGGCGACGCGATCGGCGTCGTGGGCTGTCCGCACTGCGCGCAGCGCTTCGAGGTCGACCTGACCGACATCGAGGACGAGCGCCTGGGGGAATGACTGGGCCGTCGCCGCAAGACCTGCTGGCGGAGACGGCCCGTCTGGCCCACCACTTTCACTGGCCGCTGGACACCATCCTCGACCTCGAGCACCGAGACCGCCGTCTGTTCCTGGACGAGGCGCAAGCGTTGGAGGGGTGACGCGTGGACGTGGGACGGTTACTGACGCCGGCCAATCGGGCCGAGCGCCGAGGCGCGGTGGCGCGTCGATATCGGGTTGGGGCTCGGGTGCTGGCCGCGCGCCAGCCGAAGCTGCTGCGTGCCTCGACGCGGCTTGCCGCGGCGCGGAGGCGGATGCCGGTCGCTACCGCGCTGGTGGGGGTCCCGGAAGTCACCCCGTCCATGGGTCCTTGGGAAGTAGCTGGGAATTATTCGGAGTTTCTTCCCAAGCGCCGGCCGGTGGTTGCCGCGGAGGCTCCGGTGCAGGTCACCCGCTCGCCCGAGCCTGCCGCGCCGCCGCCACCGGTGCAGGTCGCTCGTTCGCCGGAGCCTGCCGCGTCGCCGCCGCCGGTG
>DATFDC010000260.1:0-4655 GCA_035252415.1 Solirubrobacteraceae bacterium | reverse complement strand
CGCGGCCGCGTATAGCCCGGACTCGAGTGAACCGTGCCGTGCGCGTGCGGCGGCTGCGTCACGGCATCGGACTCCTGCACGTCGTTGGGCACGATGATCGCGGTGACGGTCCGCTCCGCGAGGGCGATTCGGCAGGCCCGGTCGACCAGATGGCGGATCTGGGCGGGCACCATGGCCATCTCGACGAATTCGTGGGCGACGTCCTTGAACAGCGTCGTGAGGTCGATCTCCTGCTGATAGTTGCCGCCCAGGCCCGCCCGAGCCTGCTGGCCGACGATCGCCACGACCGGCTGATGGTCGAGCTTGGCGTCGTAGAGCCCGTTGAGCAGGTGGACCGCGCCGGGCCCGGAGGTCGCCATGCAGACCCCCAGCTCGCCGGTGAACTTCGCATGCGCGCAGGCCATGAACGCCGCCATCTCCTCGTGGCGGACCTGGATGAACTCGGGGCGCTGGCCGTTGCTCGAGCGCGCGAACGCGCCCATGATCCCGTTGATCCCGTCGCCGGGATATCCGTAGATACGCCTGATGCCCCAGGTGGAGAGGCGCTCCAGGAGATAGTCGCCGACCGTGTCGCTCATGCGCATTCGTTCCTTTCCTCGTCTGCCCGCGTCAGATGTGCCGCTACCCAACCCGGAATAGGGGCTAACGGTCGGACGTCCGCGTGGCTACAGACGGTCGCCGGCCACGGAAAGGGCCACGGCAGCGTCGATATGGGCCAGATGGGTCAATCCCTGGGGGAAGTTGCCCAACAGCTCGCCGCTGCGCGGGTCGATCTCCTCGGAGAACAACCCCAGGTCGTTGCTTCGGGCGACGGCGTGATCGAAGATGGTCCGGGCCTCGGTCAGCTCGCCGGCCTGGGCGAGGCATTCGGCGAGCCAGAACGAGCAGCACAGGAACGCTCCCTCCTCGCCCTCGAGCCCGTCGTCGCGCCGGTATCGGTAAAGGAGGCCGTCGCCGGCCCCGAGCTCCTCGCGGATCGCCGCCACCGTGCGCAGCATCCGCTCGTCGTCCCAGGCGACGTACTCAACCGTGGGCAACAGCAGCAGCGCGGCGTCCATCTCGGTGCGGTCGAAGGCCTGGACGTAGACCCCGCGCTTGCGGTCATAGCCGTGCTCTTCGATCGCCTCGTGCAACTCGTCGCGGGCGGTCTTCCACCGCCGGGTGGGCGCGCGGCGCATGCATTCATCGGCCAGGCGAATCCCGCGATCGAGCGCGGACCAGCACAGCACCTTGGAGTGGACGAAGTGGTCGGGCTCCCCCGGCCATTCCCAGATCCCGCAGTCGGGCTGCGACCAGCGCTCGGCCGCGTGATCGATCAGCGAAACCAGAAAGCGCCAGTGATCGTCGCTCGGGGAGTGGCCGCGGCGGTGCCAGCGCCAGGTCAGGTTGACCAGCTCCCCGTAGGCATCGTGCTGCCTCTGCACCGAGGCGTCGTTACCGAGGTTGACCGGCTTCGAGGCCCGGTAGCCCTCGAGGTTCTCCACCGTATCCCCGCGGAGTCGCCGCTCGCCGCCGACGCCGTACATGACCTGAAGATCCCCGGCGTGCCCCGCCGCCGAGCGCATGATGAACGCGCGAAAGGCATCCGCCTCCTCGATCGCCCCGAGCTCGGCGAAGGCCCGGGAGCTGAAGCTCGAATCCCGCACCCACGCGTAGCGGTAGTCCCAGTTCCGGGAAGCACCCACCGCCTCGGGCAGCGAGGTGGTCGGGGCGGCCACCACACCGCCCGTCGGCGCATAGGTGAGCGCCTTGAGCACGATCCCCGAGCGGCGGGCCGAGGGCTCGTCGCGGCTGCCCAGGGCGAGCGGGTCGGCCCATTGCTTCCACCACGCCACGGTCTGCTCCAGCAGGCCGTCGAGTCCCGGCGCGTCGGGCTCGGGGGGCGGTCCGGCATCCACCTGCTCAGGTGAGCAGTAGGTCAGGGCCAGCCTCACCCGATCGCCCGGGCCGACCGAGAAGCGGCCCACGAGCTCGTGCTGGGGATCCTCTTCGAGCTCCTGCTCGCACCAGATGAGCAGCGCATCGTTGCCACCGATCGCGCTGTGCAACCTGTGCCCGTGGCGGCGGATCCACGGCCGCACCTGGCCGTAGTCGAACCGCGGCGCGACCCGCACCGCGAGCTCGACCGATCCCCGCACGCCCTCCACCACTCGGAGGATCTGTCGCCGATCGGTCTCGCGGGGATCGCCCTGAAGGGTGAAGCAGTCGAGCAGCCTGGCTTCGCCGGTCGGCCCGGTCAGGCTGGTCTCGAGCACGAGCGAGTCCTCGAGGTAGCGGCGCTCGAACTGCCATTCGCCGTCCCCGGCGGGGCCGAACGCGCAGCATCCGCCGTGCTCGGAGTCGAGCAGGCGCCCGAACGCGCTGCCCGAGTCGAACCGTGGCAGGCAGCACCAGTCGATCGAGCCCTCCCGGGAGATCAGCGCGCAACTGTGGCAGTCGCCGATCAGGGCATAGTCGGCGATCGGTAGGTACGAACCCTCGGTCACGGAGGGCTGATACCCCGATGCGCCACGCAACCTCGCCAGGACCGCTGCAGCGCGGACCGTCGTCGTTTGCCGTACATACACGCGGGTAGAGCCAGGGCGTATGTGGTTCTACATGATCGCGGTATTCCTGGTGCTGGTCGGAATCATCGGCGGCGTCGCCTCGGGCGGGATCTTCACGCTGATCTTCATCCCGCTCGGAGCAATCATGTTTGTGGTCGCGGTCCTCATGGGCATGTGGCATCGCGCCCAGCAGGGCAGCTCGGGTGGTCAGACAGAAGGGTCGAAGACCGAGCAAGCCCCGCTGCGACACACCCCCGCGCAGGGCACTCCCGCGCCGACCAGGCCGGAAGAGCTGGTCGACGCTCGTCGCGCCCAGCAGTAGCCAACCTACACCGGTGTCGAAATCTCGCTTCGGGGTAGCGACTAGGTAGCGCCTAGTAGCGAACCCACGAACGAGAGGAGCACGGACATGGGCCTCACAGACAAGGTGACCGGCAAGGTCAAGCAGGCGGCCAGCGACGCGACCGGCGACAAGTCGCTGCACCGCGAGGGTCGTCAGGAGGAGCGCAAGGGCGAGGCCAAGGACGAGCTCGCACGCGATCAGGAGAAGGCCGACCGCAAGGCCGAAGAGGTCGCCAACCTGGAGCGTAAAACCTCCTAGCAGAACTGAGCGCCCGCGCGGAATCGTCCGCGCGGGCGCCGCTATTGTGGACGGTCGTGCCGCGCCGCCGTCACCACACCGAAGGGCCTCCGATTCCCCGCGCGGCGTGGACGCGTCTGGCGGCGTGCACCGCGGCGGCAGCGCTGCTGCAGCTCGACGGGACGCTGATCACGGTCGCGCTGCCGTCGGTGGCTCATGGCCTGAAGGTCTCCAGTGCGTCGACGGCGATCGTGCTGAGCGCGTACTTCGGGGCGTACGCGATCGTGTTGTTGCCGGGGGGCGAGCTGGTGGATCGCCTCGGCGCGCGCCGGCTGGCGCTGGTCGGGTTGGGGCTGTTCGCGCTCGGCGCGGGTCTCGGCGCGGTCATATCGAGCATCGGGGCCCTGGTCGCCACGCGAGTGATCCAGGGCGTGGGAGCCGGTCTGGTCAGCCCGGCCGCGCTGGCCGGCGCGGTGAGCGGGTTCCCCCCCGAGCGGCGCGGTAGCGCGCTGGGGATCTGGGGAGCCAGCGCCGGCGTCTCGAATCTGGTCGGCCCGCTGCTCGGAGGGCTCCTCACGGTGTGGCTGGGCTGGCGCGCCGACTGGTGGGCGCTCGTGCCGCTGGCCGTGATCGCCGCGGTGGCGATCGCCCGCCAGATGCCGCCCGTGCTGCACGCCGACGAGGCCGGCCTGCGCGAGTCGCGACTCAACCGCACCGTGCTCGCCGCCACGCTGGTCGCGGCGTTGACCTTCGCCGTGATGATCGGGTGCTTCTACCTGGCTTCGCAGTATCTGCAGCAGTCCGCGGGCTATTCCCCGCTCGGAGCCTCGGCGGCGCTGGTGATCGTCGCACTGCTGGTCGGGGCGGCGGCGCCACTGGCCGGCCGGCTGGTCGACGAGCACGGCGAGCGGATGCCCGCCGTACTCGGCTTCGTGCTGGCCGCCGGCGGCCTGGCCGTGCTGGCCATCCCCGGCCTGCCCCTGGACAACCTGGTCACGATCCTGCCGCTGATCCCGGTCGGGCTGGGCCTCGGGATGCTGTTCGTGCCCACCTCGCGCGCGGCGCTCAACGCCACGCCGCGCGCCTCGCACGGGCGCACCTCGGCCATCCTCTCGGTCGGGCGCCTGCTCGGGGCAGGGATCGGCGCCGGTTTGGGTGGCCTGGTGCTGGCTGGTGGGACCGACGCGTCGACCGTTCACGGGGCGATGCTGCTCGCCTGCATCCTGTGCGTCGTGGTGGGGATCCCCGCCTCGACCCGCCTCGGGGTGCCGCGCGGAGCGGTGCCCGGCCCGGCTCGGCCGAGCACCTAGCACCCGCCACTCCGGGCGTCCGCCCCCCCGGACCGGTTGGGCCCGTTTTCTCCTCGCCCTGACCGGGAACCCTCTGGACGTGGTCAGTGGTCGTCCTCCCATCCTCGGCCTGCGGCTGAACAGCCGGCCGGACACCGCCGGGCTCGTGCGCGCCGCGCTGGGCGGCCTGGCCGGGCCGTTTCGGCTGCGCGAAGAGCTCGTCAACGACCTCAAGACGGC
>DATFDC010000259.1:0-2243 GCA_035252415.1 Solirubrobacteraceae bacterium | reverse complement strand
CGAGCGCGTAGCCGCCGTGCTCGAACAACCGGAGCGCGGTCAGCATGCGCCGAAAGCGGGCCCGCGCCGCCGACACCGGAGCAGGCGCGTCGCGCTCCTGGGTCACGGTCAGGACGATCAGCGTGTGGGCCTCCTCGGTGTCTCCCCAGACGGCCTCGGACGGCGCGTCCTCGAACGCGTCGCCGCGCATCAGCGACAGCCCGTCCCCGAGGGCGATCTCGGTCGTCTCGGCGTCGAGGGCGATCCCGAGCAGGGGTGCCACCACCGTCGTGACCGCGCGACCCTCGTACAGAGCCACTTCGAGCTCTTCGTAGGCCGCCTCGAACCGGTCCTGGTCGAATCCGAACTCGGTGCGCTCGGCGAACACGACCGACAGGAAGACCCGCAGCGCCGCGTCGGCGCATTCGCGGCGCTCGGCGGGGATCCGCGTCTCCCCGCGCTGGCGCAGGTACGCCTCCACGCCGTCCAGCCCGCTCAGCGCGCGCAGCGCCGGCGCGTAGGTGGGCATCGCGGCGATCAGACCGAGCCGCTCGCGGATGAAGGCGCCGGTCAGCGGGCGGTAGCAATACAGCGGGACCCGCCGGCCGCGCGAGCCACCGGGGGTCTCGACCAGCTCGAACGGGATCTCGGCCCCCGCCGAGGTCTCGGCCGTGAGCTGCATCGCCGCTTCGGTGGCGAAGGCCTCGATGACCCCGTGGAGCGTGGTGTTGCGCACGTCCGCGGGTTCGCGCTTACCGGCGGCGCTCCTGCCCGGCGCACGCGGGGTTGCAGGTTCAGACGCCGCGCTGAATGGCGAACACGAGCAGCACGACCGCGGCGACCCCGGCAATTATTACGACGGCCAGGTTTGTCGCCACGGCGAGCCGGATGGCGCGAGCACGGGGCGAGTGGCCCTCGGATTGCGCGGTCTCGGCCGCGGCTCGCGAATCGGAACCGCCCACGGAGCTCGACAGAGCGTCGTTGACGAAGCGGTTGAGACTCACGTCGTCGCGCTCGGCGGCCTGCGCCAGTTGCGCGTGGAGTTCGCTCGGCATCCGTACGAGGATGCGGCCGCTGTAGCCATTCGGCGCGCGCGACTTGGAGGATCGGCGAGCGGACTCCCCGCTCGCTTGCGCCGGCGCGGTTTCGTCTTGCTCGTCCTCGCCCCTTCGGGCACCCACAGGCTCGACATTAGAGCTGGAATCCGGTGATATCACCGTTGTTTCGGTGCTATCACCGGCCCCGCCGCGGTCGGCAGAGCTCGTGAGCTCGGCCCTGAGTTTGGTCAGCGCGCCTTCGAGCAGCCGCGACACGTGCGCCTGCGAGATGCCGACGGTCCGCGCGATCTGACGCTCGGTCATGTCGGCATGGAAACGTAGGAAGACGATGCGGCGCTCCCGGGGCGCGAGGGTCCGCAGACCGCCGGCGAGCAGCACGCGATACTCGCTCTTAGCCAGGGCCTCGTTATCCGCGGGCGCGTCGGTCCCCGGCGTGCCCAGCGGGGCGGCGTCGCGAGCAACATCGGCGGCGAGCAGACGCTCCACCTCGCGGGTGTCCGCGTCGAGCGCCGCAGCCAGCTCCCGGACGTCCGGCGCACGGCCCAGCGACGCCGCCAGCTCGCTGCGGCAGCGACGTAACTCCGTGCTCATGCGCTGCACCTCTCGCGGTATCCGGACGCCGGCGTCGCGCTCCCGCAGGTGGCGGCGGATCTCGCCCTCGACCGAAGGCGCGGCAAAGGTGGCGAAGGCAACCCCACGGTCCGGGTCGAACCGGCTCGAGGCCTTGACCAGGCCGAGCGAACCGGCCTGAACGAGGTCGTCGAGCTCGTCTCGTCTGCGGCTGTAGCGCCGGGCTATGGCGCGCACAAGCGGCAGATGAGACCGCACCAGCTCCTGCCTGGCAGCGTCCGGTAATCCCGGAGCGGTGGGCGCGTGGGCCGGCGGCATGGCCGGCCGAAGATGAGCTTTGCCCTCGATGTCGCCTCGTCCCCTTGCGACCGATATCACCGCGAACGTATCAGAGATAGCAGGGGATTCGCAGCTTTTTTAGGGATCGAATCGTGCTCAACGGTCCACCTTAAGTGCGAAGGCTGATCATGGCTGATCATCTATTTCGAAAGTCTTGGGGCTCCTGGGGCTCGGTCGCGTTTGCCGTCGCGGTGGCCATGCTGCTGCTCGGCGCGCCGGCCCGCGCGCGGGCTGACATGTCCGCAACGGTGCCGGCGGTTTCGATATCGGTGCCGGCGGTACAGGTCGTTGCCCCTC
>DATFDC010000258.1:0-6654 GCA_035252415.1 Solirubrobacteraceae bacterium | reverse complement strand
GTGGTGTCGGTGAGCGTGTAGCCCATGCCGTCGGCTTCGAGCAGGAAGCGACGGCTCAGTCCATTGCCCCACTCGACCGTCTTCACTTCATCGAGATCCCGAATGATCATTTATGCCCCTTGGGTTGATTTGACTACGACTATGACTACGACTCTGGGAGCTGTCCCAGTTCGACCAGCAAGCCTCGGAAGTCTTCGACCACGTCCCGGCCGGCGTCGCGCGCGGCGGTCACCCGCGCCACGCAGGTCGAGCCGACGATCGCGGCGTCGGCGCCCACCTCGCCCAGCCCGTCGATGTGGCTCTTGTCCTTGACGCCGAAGCCGACCGCGACAGGTACGTCGGTGCGGGCCCGCAGCGTCTCCATGACCGGGATCAGCGCACTGTGGTCGGGCGGCCCCACCGTGCCGCTTCGTCCATAGGCGGCGACCAGGTAGATGTAGGCCGAGCCATGGTCGGCTGCCTCGTGGAGCACCGGCTCCTCCGACGTGGCGTAGCAGGTCGTGACGATCGGCAGATCCACCGTCCCGGCCGCCTCGTAGTACTCGGGCTTCAAGCGGGGTGGAAGGCCGTGGACGAGCAGCCCGTCGGCGCCCGCCGCCTGCACGCGCTCAAGGAACTCCTTCATCGGCGTGCCCTTGATCGAGTAGCTCCAGTCGGCCAGCAGCGCGATCTTCAGATGCGACAGCTCGGGGCGAACTCGCGCGATGAACTCGAGCACCTTTTCCCGGTCGATGCCGTCCTCGAGCGCTCGGCTGGCCGAAGCGCGGATCACCGGGCCGTCGCTGGCCGAGTTCGGGAACGGGATGGCCAGCTCGAGGCAGTCGACCTTCGCCTCGTCGAGCATCAGCACCAACTCGCGGAAGGTGTCGAGCGGCGGATCGCCCGCGTTCAGGAACAGGGCAAGTCCGGGTCGCCCCGGCGCGCGGTTGGCGAAGAACCCGGATGCCCCGGCGCGGGTCTGGCCGGCCGACGTCATGCCTTCGCGGCCACCTGGCCGTGCGCGCGCATCCGCTCGATCAACCGGGCGGGTTCGCCGGCGCTCATCGCGTCAGCGGCCATCTGGAGGCCCTCGCCCCAGTCCGACGCCACCTCGCAGTTGATGGCCAGCGCGGCCGCGTTCAACTGGATGCTGTCGATCGCGCCCTGTGGCCCGTCACCTCCGAGCAGCGCCAGGAAGTGATCGACGGTCTGGTCGATGTCGGCCACCGGGAGCAGGTCCTCGAACGGCCGCTCGCCCAGTCCGAGCTCGGCCGGGCGAAGCATGTACTCCTCACCGCGCGCGCTGTCGTAGACGTGGCAGTCCACGACGCTCATCAGCTCGTCGACCCCCACGTCGTTCCACACCACCCAGTAGTCCTTGCTCTGGTCCTCGGAGACGAGCCCCCGGAAGGTCGGAAGCACGCTGTGGTCAGAGACGCCGGTTATCTGGAGCGACACCGGCACCGCGGCCAGGAACGGGCCGATCAGGTTGAAGAACCGCCCCACGGTCTTCATGTCGAACGGGAGGATCTGCCGGGCCAGCATGCGGAGCTCCTTGGGGTACACGAACGGGCCGGCGCAGGCCATCCCGAACGTGTCGAGCATCTCCTCGGTCTGCTCGTAGGAGCTCGTCTGCCGGATGCCGAGTCGGTCGAGCAGATCGACCGAGCCGGTGCGGCTGGCGTAGGCGCGCGAGCCGGTCTTGATCACCCGGGCGCCCATCGCCGCGGCCACGAACGCGGAGGCCGTCGACAGGTTGAAGGTGCTCGGACCGCCGCCGGTGCCGACGATGTTCACCGTCCGGCTAGGCGGCGGCCCGGGCTGGGGATTGCGGTCCCGAAGCGACTGCAGGAGCGTGCTGACCGAGCTGCCGTCAGGCATGCGTGTCGTGAGCGACGACAGCACCGCCAGCGCTTCACCCGGGTGCAGGCTCTTACCGCCCAGTCGGTCCCAGAAGTCTCCCCACGCCTCACCAGGGATCGGGTAGCGCTGGGTGACCAGCGCCGCCAGGACTTCCGATGGGGGCGGCTTACTCGGCATGCGCGGTCGAACGCGCCTGGTCGACGTACTCCTTGATGGCCGCGACGGTGCGGAAGCTGTCGGGACCGAGCTCGGAGTCGTCGACGCTGATGTCGAACTCATCCTCGAGCCAGGCCACCACCTTGAGCAGTCCGAGGCTGTCCACGACGCCGCCGGTCAGAAGATCGAAGTCGTCCTCGAGGTCCTCGACCGGCACGTCCGGCATGAACTCCTCGACGATGAACGCCTTGATCTTCGCGGTGGTCTCATCCATTGGCACGACTCCTCTCTAGGTCTGCTGCGACCGCCTTGCGGTCGACCTTTCCGGTTGATGTTTTGGGTAGAGGCTCGGTGACGATCTCGATCGTCGAAGGCATCTCGGTGCGCGCGAGACGTGTGGCGCAGTGCTGGCGGAGCATCAGGCTGTTGAGCTTGGCGTCGGCCTCGCGCCGAACCTGCGCGTGGAGCCGCGCGCCCGCCAGTTCGTCCGGCACGGCGATCACCGCGACCTCGACGACCGCCGGGTGCTCCTGGATGGCCTGCTCGACGACCTGGGTCGAGACGCGCACCCCGCGCACCTTGACATAGAAGTCGGCGCGGCCCTCGAGGGTCAGCGTCCCGTCCTCGTGGCGGCGGACGATGTCGCCCGACTTGTAGTAAGTCCGCCCACCGTCATCAGCGAGCGCCACGAACTTGCCCTCGTTCAAAGACGCCTTCAAGTACCCACGGGTCTGGAACGGCGTCCACACCATGAACTCGCCGGTGCCGGCGCCCTCCAGGGCCGTTCCGTCCTCCTGCTGCACGCGAACGATCACGCCGGGGATCGGCTGACCGACCGGCACATTGCTCGGGACGTTGCCCTCGGCCAGCCCCAGGAACTCGTGGACCAGACTGTCGTTGGTCTCCGTGCAGCCGTAGATGTTGAAGAACCTTGCGTTCGGGAACAGCTTGGGCAGCTCGGCCAGTGAGGTGGCCGGAATCTTGTCGCCGGTGGTGATCACGTGGGTGACGCTGGGAAAGGTCCGCCCGTCCTCGCGGTTCACGTCGATCAGCAGGCGGTAGAGCATCGGCACCGCCTGGAGCACGTTGACCTGGTTGTCGTTCACCAGGTCGGCCAGGTAGGCCCCTTGAGTGGCGCGGTCCTGGTCGACCATCGCGACGGTCCCGCCGTGCTTGAGCGTCGTCCAGATGTCGAGTAGACAGAGGTCGAAGTTCAAAGGCGCGTAATTGGCCACCACGGTGCCTGGCTTGATCTCGAACTGCTCGGCCGCCCAGTCGGTGAACGCGTCGACGCCACTCGCGGTGAGCGGGACGATCTTCGGCAGCCCGGTCGAGCCCGACGTGGTCAGCATGAACGTCACGTCGTCGCCGCCGCCGACCGGCGGCCATTCCGAGTCCGGCGCATCCGAAGCGCTGCGGGTCTCGTCGACCAGCGCGCGCAGGCTCGCCGCTGATTCGCTCCGTGGTCCGTGCGGTGAGACCACCTGGCTGCATCCCGCCTGGGCGAACAGCGCCGCCAGCGTCTCGGGTGCGAGCTCGATCGAAGGCAGCAGGAACGACTTGCGGTCGCGAAGGCAGGCCAGGATCAGCCCGAGCGCCTCGGGCGACTTCTTCGCCCGGATCCCGACCGGCCGGTCCTCGGGGAGTCCCGCGTCCTGCAACTCGGCAAACGAGGAGTCGGCGAGTTCGGACAGCTCACGGTAGGAGATGGGCTGGCCGTCCCAGATCAGCGCCGGCGCATCGGGCTTGCGCTGCACCTGCTCGGCGAAGTGGTCGGCGAGCGATCGGACCGCGGTTTGGCTCATGACGGGGCTCCTGGGGTGACGGGGGCGCGCAGCTCCGCGCGATGGCGCTCGAACTCCTCGACCCAGCCCGCGATGCTCTCGGCCCGCAGCAGGCCGGTGCCGATCAGCAGGCCCTTGAAACCGGCGTCGATCAGCTCGGCGCCGATCCGCGGGTCGAGGATCGCGCTCGCACTGACCGGGCACGGCGTGCCGGCCCGGACTGTCGCCTCGAGCAACGAGCGGCTCGTGTCGATGTCGCCCGGCTCGCGCTCGCGCGTGTTGATGTCCTTGTTGTTGACCGCGATCACGCAGTCCTCCGGGTGGATGACGCTCTTAAGCTCGGCTTGGTCGACGACCTCGACGAACGGCGTGAGCCCGTGCTGTAGTGCGAGCTCGATCAGGTGCTGGAAGGTCTTGGCGGGCAGGATCTTGGCGGTCAGCAGGATGGCCGAGGCGCCCATCTCCCTGGCCGCGACGATCTGCTTCTCGCGCGTGATGAAGTCCTTCTTGAGCAGCGGCAGGTCGGTCAGCCCGGCCACCTCTGTAAGCATCGCGTCGTTGCCGCCAAACCAGCGGCCGGTCACCACCGAGATGCACGGCGCGCCGGCGGCTACGTATTGACTGACGATCTCCGCGATCGTGCGCTCGCCCATCAGCTCGGCGCCCTCGCCGTCCGAGCGCTTGACCTCCATGATGATCGGGACCCGACCAGCCAGCAGCGCGTCGATGAACCGGCTAGGCACCGGAGCGCTCCTTCCAGGCTCGCGTGATCGCCGCCACGTTGTCTGCACTGATCCTTCCATCCGCCCCCCGGGCGTTGGTGTCGACGTCTATTCCGAGGAACAACGGATGGGCGGCAAGCTTCTCGTACCGGTCGTGATTGGCTGCGGAAATTCCGCCGGCGAGCAGGAAGGGCTTCGTGAGCTTGTCCAGCAGGGGCAGGACCACGGCGGGGTCGAGCTCCTGGCCGGTACTGCCCACGCGTCCGTCGTCGCTGACCACGTCGAATAGGAACACGTCGACGCCGGCCTTCTCATAGGAGCCGATCAACGACGCCTCGACGCACTCCCCGCCCCTGACGTGCAGGACCTTGATGACTTTGATCTCTGGCCCGATCGCCTTGACCTTGCGCACGAACCCCGGGGTCGGATAGCCGTGCAGCTGCACCCATTGCACGGGCGCTGATTCGAGCGCGGTTCGCAACACTTCAGCGTCCTTGGCGAAGGTGACCAGGACCGGCGCGGGGCCGCCTTCGGTTTCGGCGGCGCGCTCGGCGAGCGCGCGCCAGCGGTCGGGCGGCAGGTCGTGCGGCCCGCCGGGCACGCTCAGCCAGAGACCCACCAGGTCGACTCGATGCGCCGCGAGCGTGGCTATCTCCCCGGGCTCGACGATTCCGCATACCTTCAGGCAGGTTGTCCCGGTCCTACTCGCTTGCCCCGAGTGGCTCCCGCTCAGCAAGGCCACGTAACGATCCCCCTTTGCGATTGTGCGACGCTGGCGACGTACACGCCGGCCTCGCCCTGGGGGGCACTTTAACCGGTTGCCATCGCTGCTCGCAACCCCCGGCGAGATAACCATCGGCTTAACGACGCGGGGGTTCGCCGCAGGCGAACCCCCAAGCCAATCGCCCCCGGGGCGATTGGCCAGGGGCCGCGGTCTTCGGACCGCGACCCCCGCCATTTCCTGAGTCGCTTCTCTAGTGGCTGCTCTCGATGCTCACCAAGCGCCGACGCCGGAGAGGTTCGGCGGGTAGTTGCTGGGAGAGGCGGCGGGCAGCGTCTGGATGTGGGTCATGCTCCCACCCTTGCCCAACTTGTAGACCTCGATGTGGCTTCCGCCGGGCACGATGATGCTCGGGTCAAGCACATAGAGGTACTTGTCGTCATGGCTGAACGCCTCGTCACCCGGGAAGCCGGGGCTGGTATCAGCCTGCTTGAGCAGGTGCAGGTGACCGTTGGGGCTGACCGACATGCTCGCCACGGCGCCGTGGCC
Source organism: Solirubrobacteraceae bacterium (assembly GCA_035252415.1). Lineage (GTDB taxonomy): Bacteria > Actinomycetota > Thermoleophilia > Solirubrobacterales > Solirubrobacteraceae > Palsa-465. Next base: position 880 of record DATFDC010000258.1, on the reverse strand, counting down.
GCTCGTCGGTCCCCCGGCGGGCGGGGCCGGCGGGGGCCCGGACGACAGCGTGTTCGTCGTGAACGCGGTCTTGCCGTTCTTGGTGATGATCAGCCAGCACGCCGCGCGGCCGCCTGAGGAGGCATTGCTCACGAAGCTCACCTTGCCGTTGTTCTGCACCTTGTAGGTGGCGACCGTACCGGTGAACTGTGTGAAGTCCGCCGGATTCGGCATCGCGCCGGACGGGGTCTTGACGAGGCCCGCGTTGCTGACCAGCAGGTACTTGCCGATGGCCGAGAACCCGAACGGATTGGCCACGCCCTTGGTCGCGAACGCGTGCGCCGGTCCGGCGGCGCCACCGGGGCGCAGCACGAACGTGTCGATCTCGCCGTAGGTGCGCGGCAGACCACGCTCAGTGACTGCCACGACCTTGCCGTTGGACGTGAAGCCGATTCCGGCCGCGACTCCGACCTTGTCCTTCTTCCCCTTAGGCGTCACCGCGGTGAGCTTCTGGTTTGAGCCGGCGATCGGATGAAGGACACCGCTCGGCGTAAACGTCCAGCCGTAGATGTTCTTGCTGGTCTCGTTGACCACGTACAGCAGGTTGCCGCTGGAAGCCACGCTGATCGGGAGCTTCCCGTGGGTCGAGGCGACCGACACGCGGTGTACGCCCGAGCTCGTGACTCGGAACGACGTGACGCTGTTCGATCCCGCGTTGACCACGAAGATGAGCTTTCCGTCCGGCGTGGTGTTGATCGAGCCTGACGAGTCAACGATCGGGAAGCCAAACGGGGGCTCGCTCGCGATGCCCTTGCCTCCGGTCGAGACGCTGCCGGTCTGCGTGAGCTTGCCGTTTGCCCCGCGCTTGTAGACCCACAGCTTGTTGCCGGCCGGGCTGTTC
>DATFDC010000257.1:0-7253 GCA_035252415.1 Solirubrobacteraceae bacterium | reverse complement strand
GCCAGGCCGGCCGGAACCATGCGCGTGAGTGCCGCCGCGCCCACCGCGGTCGCCCCGTCGGCGTCGAACGCATACACCGACAGCGCGACGAAGAACACCCACCCGCCCACCGCCGAGACCGCCCAGCCGAGCTGCAGCCGCCGCAGCTGCGCGGTGGCCAGCGCGCCCGCGAGCGAGCTGTAGATCCCGGAGCCGGAGCGCCCCCGTTGCCCCTCCATTTGCAGGCGAGTCTAACCCACGGTATGTCGTGCGTCTAACCCTGGTATCGCGCGGCGGCCGCGGGGTAAATCAGCGGCGCGCCAGGAGTTTCGTCGACAGCCGAGCCTGATCGGCTGTCGGTGCGTGCGCCTGGATCGCGGCGTCGAGCTCCGGCCCCTCGCCGCCGTCGATCGCGCTGACGAGGTTGCGATGCACGGCGACCATTCCCTCGCCGTCGAACCGGGCGAACTCGGCGTGGTCGACGCTGTACTCGAGGAAGTCGATCAACGCCAGGTACATGCTCCGCAGTGGCGAGTTTCGACACAGCTCGGCGATCCTGCGGTGCAGCGCCCAGTTGCACTTGAAAAACGCCTCCGGATCATCCGTGACCGCCTCCATACTCTTGACGATCCGGTTCATCTCGCGGATGTCGCTGACCCGGTGATAGCGCGCGGCGTGGCTGTCGATGAGCGGTTCGAGCGCGTCCCGAACCTCGAGGCACTCCTCGTAGGTGGTGCTGCCGCTCTTGAAGCCGAGGACGGTGTGACTGAACGCGACTCGCGTCGCCGGGCGAGCAACGAACACCCCGCCGCCCGGGCCCGGCCGCGCCTCGATCATCCCCCGCGTCTCGAGCAGCCGGACCGCCTCGTTCACAGTGGCTACGGCAACTCCGAAGCGCTTGCGCAGATCCTCCTTGGTGCCGAGACGTTCGCCGGGCTTGCGCTCGTCGATCTCGCGCTCGAGCTCGCGCGCGACGAGTTCGGCGCGCGACACTCGGGCGCCAATCAGGCTGTTCGCCCCGGTGATCATTGACACCGATCATAAATGCCGGCCGCGCCCGCCCATCACCGCGTTCCTGCTCAGCGACGAGGCGCCGTTCATCACCGGTGGCGTCTATCCGGTGGACGGTGGCGAGCTGGCCTAGCGGACCTATGACTTCGGCGGCAGGCTGCGCGCATAGTCCACGCCCACGGCCACCCATCGTTCGAGATCCTCCTGGGTCTCCACGGCCTCGGCGTCGACTCGCAACCAGCCGTCCATCTGGCGTCCGCGCATCTCGAACCGGCCCACGTGAGGCTGCCGGATCAGCGTGTCCGTCTCCTCGGGGTCGCAGCGGAGCAGCAGGCCGCCCCGCCCGCTCGCGCTGACCGACATGTTGCCGCCGATCAGGAAGGCCAGGCCGCCGAACATCTTCTTCTCGGCGACGTCATGATCCGTCGCGAGCAGTTCGCGGATGCGATCGGCGAGCGCCTCGTCGTAGGCCACGGACTGATTATCGCGACACGAGGAGGTGAGCGAGTGATGGCGAGCGGTCGATGCCTGTGCGGAGCGGTCCGCTACGAAATCGCGGGCCCGCTGCGCGACGTGCTGCTCTGCCACTGCGAGGAGTGCCGGCGCTGGAACGGCCACTTCTCGGCCAACACCGCGGCCCGTCGCGAGGACCTCGTGCTGACCGAGCAGGGCGGTCTGCGCTGGATCGACAGTCCGCGCAGCGACGCCCACGCCCGCCGTGGCTTCTGCGCGCAGTGCGGGTCGAGTCTGTTCTGGGACGCTCCGGACCGGCCGACCGTGAGCATCGCCGCCGGAACGCTCGACGAGCCCACAGGGCTGAAGACGATCGCCCACTGGTACGTGTCCCAGGCCGGCGATTACTACGAGCTGCCCACCGACGGCCTACCGCGCCACGAGCTGAGCGCCGAGCGCGAACGCTAGGACGGCCGCGCCTGCCCGCTGTACTCCGGGTTCGGCAGCATGTTCGTCGCCATCGCCATGCGGTTGGTCAGGTTGTACATCGCAGCGAGCTCGGCCACGTCCCAGGCCTCCTCCAGCGTCAGCCCGGCGTCGAGCAGCGCCTGGAGGTCCTCGCGGGTGACCTCGCGCGGACGCAGGGTGAGCTTCTCGGCGTAGGCGCAGATCGCCGCGCGGCGCGCGTCGAGACCCGCACGACGCCAGTCATAGGAGATTCGCTCGCCGAGGACGGGATCGCCCAGCTCGGTGCGCAGCGCCGCACCGTGGGCCACGAGGCAGTACAGGCACCCATTGGCGGAGCTGACCACCACCGCCACCATCTCGCGATCGGCCGCGCTCAGGCCCTCGGTCGGCTCGTGCAGCTGGCGGAAATACGCGAACCAGGCGCTCAGGCGCTCGGGCCGGAAGGAGTACACGCGGAACACGTTGGGCACGAACCCGAGTCGCTCGCGCGCCTTCGCGAACAACCCTCGCAGCCCGTCGGGCAGCTCGGCCTCGTCCGGGACCGGGAACCACGAGCCGGTCTCGGCTCCGGCATCCGTCGTGCGGGCGTCAGTAGGCATCACTGTGGCAATTCTCTCGCGCCCGCGGAGAGAATGCGCCCGCACCCTGTGCGCCCGCACCCTGCCTGCCACGGACCGAGGAGTCACCGTGATCATCGACTGCGCCCTGTATCGAGACGGCCGGCGCCAGAACGACGCCCCGCTGCCCCTGGATCGCGCCGCGGAGATCTGCGCCACCGGCGATGGGTTTGTCTGGCTCGGAATGTTCGAACCGAACGAGGCCGAGCTGGCCGAGGTGCAGGACCGCTTCGGTCTGCACGATCTCGCCGTCGAAGACGCCCAGAGCTTCCATCTGCGCCCGAAGATCGAGCGCTACGACGAAGGCCAGATCTTGTTCGCGGTGTTCCGGACCGCGCGCTACGTGGAGGAGCGCGAGGAGGTCGACATGGGCGAGGTGTCGGTGTTCTTCTCGCGTCGCTTCGTGATCACCGTGCGCCAGGGCCCGGCGAGTGATCTGCACGGCGCGCGGATCCGGCTCGAGGACCGCCCCGCGCTACTTCAGGAGGGACCGGCGGCGATCCTCTGGGCGATCCTCGACACGATCGTCGACGACTACGCGCCGGTGATCGAAGGACTCGAGCAGGACGTCGAGGAGGTCGAGCGGACGGTTTTCAGCGGCGCCGCCGCGCCCACCGAGCGCATCTACCTCCTGCGCCGCGAGGCGACGGACTTCTACCGCGCCGTGCATCCGCTCCTCGGGCCACTCGAGATGCTCCAGCGCGGTGGCTACACGCCGGTCAGCGCCGAACTGGCCCAGTTCTTCCGCGACGTCGACGATCACCTCAAGCTGGTCAACGAGGAGGTGATCGCGTTGCGCGACGTGCTGGGCACCGTCCTCCAGGCCAACATGGCGGTGATCTCCAACCAGCAGAACGAGATCAGCGTGCGCCAGAACGAGACGACGAAGCAGCTGACGCTGGTCGCGACGATCTTCCTCCCCCTGACGTTCATCACCGGGTTCTTCGGGATGAACTTCGGCTGGCTGATCCGGCACACGACGTCGTTCTGGGTGTTTGCCGTCTACGGCGTGGGGAGCCTCGTGCTGTCCGCCGTCGCGATCTACCTGTGGTTCCGCCGCAGCGGTCACATCGGCTCGTCATGAACCGCTTCGGCTCAGACGTCTACGGCCACCGCGCCAGATCGGCCGGTTTTCGCTCAGCCCAGCAGATGCAGCCCGGCGAGGAGCTTCTTGCGGCCCTTCTTGTCGGTGGCCACGGCCGCGTTCACCTTCGCCTTAGGGACCGGACCGCCGTGGGCGGCCTTGACCGCGGTACGAAGCGCGCCATAGGCATTGGCGATCAGCGAGAGGCCCTTGACGATGTCGGTCTTGGCCTTCCTGCCCTTGGCCGACGATGCTTTTTCGTGCTTGAGCTTGTTCCTCAGCGTGCGGAGGTCGCCGACCTCATGGGTTAGAGCACGCACCAGCGGCCTGACCTTGCCCTGCGGGTATCCGATCAGCCCGTTCCGGACGGCGTTCTCGTCCTTGGAGATCTTCGGGGCGTAGTGATTGAGGGTCGCGCGGAGCGTGTTGTTGTTCGCCTGGGCGACGGCCACTGGACCTATGAGGACCGCGCACAGCGCCACCCCCGAGAGCACCGAAAACCGACGAATTGCGCGTGGCACTTGACTCCTCCTAATCTGGCGCGTGTCCTGGCGGCGAGAGCGATACCCCTGCCGCTTTCGTCCTAACCGACCAAAACGACCCAAGTTGCGCCCGCGCTAGGTAGGAAGCGTACTCGACGCTCACCCGCGAACCGGCGGTGTGGTTCGGAGCTCGGGCTCAGCCGGCGACGAGCTCGCGCTCGCCGTCGATGATGGTCTGCACGAGCTCGTCCAGGACCGACTTGGCCTGGTCGTTGTCGATCTGGCAGGTCCCTGCCGCCTCGTGCCCGCCGCCACCATGGGCGAGCATCAGCGCGCCGATGTCGACCGGCGAGGAGCGATCGAGGATCGAGCGCCCGACCGCGAACACCGTGTTCTGCTGACGCAGCCCCCACAGGACGTGGATCGAGACCGTGCACTCGGGATGGAGCGCATAGATCAGGAAGCGGTTGGTCGGGTGGATGATCTCCTCGTCCCGGAGGTCCAGCACGACCACCCGGTCGTGCACGACCGAGCAGCGACGGATCTGCTCGACGGCCGCGTCGGCGTGCTCACGGTAGAGCTCGACGCGCTCGGCTACGTCCGGAGAGTCCAGGATCTCCTCGATCGACATGTTCAGACAGCTGTCGATCAGCTGCATCATCAGCTGGTAGTTCGAGATCCGAAAATCGCGGAAGCGGCCCAGGCCGGTGCGGGGATCCATCAGGAAGCTGAGGAGGATCCAGCCCTGCGGATCGAGGATGTCCTCGATGCTGAGCTGCGCGGCGTCCGCCCGGTCGACCGCTTCCATCATCTCGGCGCTCACGTTCGGGAACCGCTCGGCGCCGCCGAAGTAGTCGTAGACGACGCGTGCGGCCGAATCGGCGTCCGCCGTCATCACCCGGTTGTCACGCTCGCCGACCACCCGGCGCTGCTCGGAGGAGTGGTGGTCGAACGACAGGGCCACCTCGGGGCGGTAGGGCAGGTTCGTGGTGATGTCGTGCTCGTTCAGCTCGACCTTGCCGTCCTGCACGTCCTTGGGGTGGACGAACAGCATGTCGTGCAGCAGACCCAGCTCCTGGAGGAGGGCGGCGCAGACCAGGCCGTCGAAGTCGCTGCGGGTGACGAGACGATAAGTGCGGTCAAGTGAAAAAGCGGGAATCGGCATACGTCCTAGGTCGGGTTTTTGGCGGGAAACCTTGAGTCCAGCGCGCTCCCCCGGACGAGAAAGCCGGCTTCGCCTACAACACCGCGCGGGCGAGTGCGGTGACCGCGGCGGCCGCGACCACGGCGGCGATCGGCGGAGCGCGACGGGACAGCGCGACCGCCGCAACCACCACCCCGAGCGCCCGGGCATCCAGTGTGAGCGAACGACCCTTGCCGAAGGTCTCGACCACCACGAGCGCGGCGAGCAGCGCCGAGGCCATCAGCCCGATCACGGCAACGGCGCCTGAGGGCAGCGGCCGGCCGCCCAGCAGGAGCGGTCCGATCAGCTTGAGCACGGCTGTCGCCAGTGCCAGCGCGATGATCATCACCCATGCTCCGCTCACGGCCGCATCCTCGAAGCGACGACAGCCGCCAGCGACGCGACGAGGATCGGGAGGCCCGGCGGCATGAACGGCGTCAGGACGAGGGCGATGCCCGCGCCACCGCCGGCGGCGACCACCTTGCGCCGTCCCCGCGCCTCCTCGTAGAGCAGGGCGACGAAGAAGGCCGGGAACAGGGCGTCGAGCCCGAGCGTGCTCGGGTTCCCCAACGAGCTCCCAACCAGCACTCCGATCACCGTCCCGACCACCCAGCCGACGTACTGCGGCACCGTGACGCCGACCATGTACCACGGGTCGAAACGGCCGTCGCCGGTGCTGGCCGCCGCCCACGACGCGTCGACGGTGGCCATCCCGAAGGCGGCACGCGACACCACCCGACCGGACAGCGACGGCGCGAGCGCGAGACCCATGGCCAGATAGCGCGCGTTGAGCAAGACACCGGCCGCGATCGCCGCACCGATGCCGCCCCCGGCGGTCAGGATCGCCAGCGAGCCGAGCTGCGCCGCACCCGAGAACACGACGATCGACATCACGATCGGGGCCACCACGCCCATCACGGGTCGCGCCAGCACTCCGAACGAGATCGCGGTCGCGAATACCGCCAGGCCGAACGGTATGCCGCGGCGCATGCCCGCCTCCAGGCGCGCCCGGTCAGACAGCGTGCGATCGGGCCCGACGGTGGCGGCCCCCGAATCGCCCTCGTCAGGTGTCGTACAGCTCGAGGCTGTCACCCAAGAACTCGCGGACGGACCCGAGCGAGAGAACGATCACCACCCCCATGCGGGGAAGACTACGCCGGACGCTCGTCCTCGCGGCACGCGGCACGCGGGACCTGCCCCGGCCCGCGCGTGTCAGTGCGCGGGCTCGAGGCTCGGGGCCGTCACCCGGCTTACCCGGTAGGCGACGTCCACGCTGGCTGGCTTGCCGACGGTGCCGCCGCTCATGTGCACCAGCACCCCGGTGCGGGCGTCGAGATCGAGCGTCTCGGCGTAGTTGTCCGAGAACTGAGCGTTGGTGATCTGCACCACGGCCTGCCCGTCAAGGGTTGTCTGCGTGACCTTGACATCGGGCAGCGTCGACAGCGCGAGCATCGCTCCGGCGCGGATGTCGGGCCGGCCGGCCCCGCCCTCGAGCGCGTCCATGCAGTTCATCCACAGGTAGTTCTCGACCGTGGCCTGGTTGGGACGCGCCAGGCGCTTTGCGGCAGACGGCGCCGCGTGCGAGACCGCGTCGAGCTGCTGCCGGATCTGCTGGATCCGCGCGGGGCTGCCCTTGACCGCGGTGAGCTTCTGCAATGCCGTGCGCAGACCCTGCGTGTACGACGCCACGCTGCTCGGCGCCGGCGACGCCTGGTAGATGTTGCTCGCCGCCTGGGCCGGCGTCGCCCTGGCTGACCGGGCCGCGGCGCTGAGGATGCCGCCCAGCTCCTTGTCCGCGGCGCTGGGATCGGCCAGCGCCTGATGCAGCTCGTCCGGGGTGGCGCCGTAGTAGTACGCCCCGTTGTCCTCGTAGAGGTCATAGCCCGAGAACGACGGCTGGTTCGGGAAGGTGTGCTGGCGGAACACAAGGGTCGCGTTGCCCGGAGGCGGCGGCACCTGGGTGACGTCCGCGGCAA
>DATFDC010000256.1:0-7419 GCA_035252415.1 Solirubrobacteraceae bacterium | reverse complement strand
GCTGTGCTGGGCGATCATGTTCGTGATCCTGTCGGTGATCTACCGGCCGGTCGAGCAGCTGCTCTCGCGGATGATCGCCGACCGCCGGGCCCGCGGGCTGCACGGCCATCCGCTGCGGATCCCGGCGACCATCCAGTTCGGCTTCGCCCTGGTGTTCGTGATCGTGGCGCTCGCCATGCGCAGCGAGATCGAGCAGGGGATGTTCGACGGCTCGAGCGCGCTCTACTGGATCCTGGTCGTCGGCGTGCTCGCCTACTCGGCCAGCTATTTCGCCCGCGGGTGGCTGGCCGGCCATCAGCGGTTCGCGCTGTACGGCGGGCTGGTGTTCCTCGAGTCGACCTCGCGCTTCCTGTTCGCGCTCGCCGTCGCGATCGGGATCGGGTCCGGACAGGGCGCCGTCGGACTGGGGATGGCGGTGGCGCCGTTCGCCTCTTTGTGCGTGATCCCGTTTGCGTTCTCGCGCCTTCGGGTGAGCGCGCCCGCCGGCGTGCCCACGGCCGACGCGGCGCGCGAGGGGCCCGCCCACGCCGAGATCGAGGAGGCCGCCACCGACCTCAGCATGCGCCACGGCGCGGGCTTCGCGATCGCGGTCGTCGGGATCATGCTGGCCGAGCAGACGCTGATGAACGCCGGCGTGCTGATCGTCGCGGCCAAGGCCGGCGGCAAGGCCGGGCTCACGGTCGGGATCACCGGGTTCGTGTTCAACGTGCTGCTGATCGTCCGGGCTCCGCTTCAGCTGTTTCAGGCCATCCAGACCTCGATCCTCCCCCACCTGGCCGGCCTCGAGGTCCGCGAGAGCTCGGCGGAGTTCCACCGGGCGATTCGAACGACGGTCCTGGTCATCGCGGCGTTCGCGGGCGCGGTGGCGATCGGCCTGCTCGCGATCGGGCCGGCCGTGATGACCGCGTTCCTGGGCGACAAGGGCTTTTCCTACGGCCGCATCGGCCTGGCCGTTGTGGGGCTCGGGATGGGGCTCCACCTGGCGGCCGGCACGCTCAACCAGGCCGCCCTGGCCCGGGGCCGCAGCGCGATGGCCGCGGTGGCCTGGCTCTCGGCCGCCGCGCTGTTCGTCGCGTTGATGCTCTCGGAGGCGATCAGCAACCAGGTGACCCGGGTCGAGGTCTCCTACTTCATCGCCACGCTCGTGCTGTGCGGGCTGCTCACGGCGATCTACCGGCGCGGCCCCGCTCCGGCGCCGGCAAGCTGAACCCCGGTTTCGGCACACTCGGAGGGGCGCCGACGCCGAGTGCGCGAGAAGTCGGCTCTGGCGCGGGTTTCGGCGCAATCGAGCGGGAGCGCGCGCCGAGTGTGCCGTTTCCGGTGCTCGCGACGCCCGCCGCGGCCGGCGCCGGCGCTCCCCACCTAGCTGTTCAGGCTCTTGCAGGCCGGCTCTTTGCTCGCGGCCTTCTCGAGATCGGGGTTGCTCAACCCGCTGGCGTCGATGCCGTTCAGCGAGGTGCGGACGCTGGTGGTGAGCGCCTGAGCCGCGCTGTTGAACGAAGATGCCGAGGTGGTCGGGAGCGCGTGCGACTTGGTCACCGCGACCTTCATGGCATCCCGCAACTGGCTGAACGTCCTGACGATCGCTCCGGACACGGTCTTGCCGCCCGAGATGTCGGGCGTTCCGGCGGCCCGAATCTGCGAAACCGCGTGCTCTGAGTCCTGCTCGATCGCGTTCAGGAAGCCCTGGAGGGTCTGCTTTGCCTCGGTGGCGTTGGTCGCGGTCGAGTTGTTCAGCGCGCTCGAGCGGGTCACCACGTCGCGCTCGAGCGGGGAGATCGCCGAGCACACCGACTTGACGTAGCTGCCGGCGCTGACCTTGGACGATCCGCCCCCGCCGGAGCCGCAGCCGGCGCAGAGCAGGACGACGAGCAGCAGTGCCGGGGCGCCCCGAAGACTCGCAGAGTGCACCAACTGCAGGCTAGCGTCAGGCGACCCCAGCCGCGGCGGCAATCGCCGTGTAGGCGGCGGCCGGATCGGCCGTCCCGAACACCGCCGAGCCGGTGACCAGCAGGTTCGCGCCGGCCTCGACACATGAGCGGGCGGTCCCCTCATGGACCCCGCCGTCCACCTCGAGGGCAACGTGATCGGGCAGGGCGCGACGCATCCGCGTCATCTTGTCGAGCGACCACGGGATGAACACCTGGCCGCCCCAGCCCGGGTTGACGCTCATGCACAGGGCCAGATCGAGCAGTTCGGGCCCGATCTCGTCGAGGCTGGCCGCGGGAGTGGCCGGGGTGATCGCGGCGCCGGCCGAGCACCCCGCGTCATGGATGGCCGACAGCGTGTAGTGCACGTGTGGGGTGGCCTCGACGTGAATCGTGATGCTGTCCGCTCCGGCCTTGGCGATATCGGCCACGTAGCGCTCGGGCCGCTCGATCATCAGGTGCACGTCGAGGATGCCGCCCGCCTCGTGGACCTGCTCGGCGAGGGCATCGACGATCACCGCGCCGAACGTGATCGGAGGCACGAAGTGGCCGTCCATCACGTCGACGTGGATGACCCGGGCGCCGGCCGCGAGGACCTCGGCCACCTGGGCGCCGAGGCGGGCGAAGTCGGCCGACAGGATCGAGGGGGCGATCCTCGGCTCGCGGAGCAGGCGCAGCGTGGTGTCGGGAGGCCCGCCGGAGCTCTCGGGCAAGCTCAGACCGCCCGCAGCATGCTGCCCTGGCAGTGGTTACAGGTCACGATCGCCGTGCTCGACATCCGCACGATCGTCGAGTGCTCCCCGCAATGGGGACACACCGACACGAGCTCGTAGCGCTGCAGGCAGTACACACATCGATAGCGCCCCGGCGCCGCTGTCGGTCGCAGCCACGGCTCGCCGCATCCCGGGCACTCGGGGCCGAGCTTGGGCAGGGATTCGGTCAAGGTAGAGACGTAGGGTAACGCCGGAGGCGGGCGATGAAGAACCCGTCGGTGCCGTCGAGGTGGGGCAGCAATTGGATGCCCGGGCCGGTGGGCGCGCCTCGCAGTGTCTCGCGGTCGCCGGCCGCATCTTCGATCTCGAAGTCGGGATGGCCGCGCAGGAAGGCCTCGACGACGGCCGGTCCCTCGGCCCGCGAGATCGTGCAAACCGAGTAGACCAGGACGCCTCCGGACGCCACGGCCGAGGCGCCGGCGGCCAGGATCCGGGCCTGGAGGGTGGTCAGCTCGCCGATCGACTCCGGCCCCGCCCTCCCGACCCGCCAGCGCAAGTCGGGCCGGGACTGAAGCGTGCCCAGGCCGCTGCATGGCGGATCGACCAGAACCCGGTCGAACGGCCCGTCGGGACGGACCTGCCCGGCGTCGCCGACCTCCACCCGGACGATGTCCGCCCGCAGCCGCGCCGCGGTGCGCTCGAGCGCCGCGGCCCGGCCCGGATGGCGCTCGACCGCGACGATCTCGCCCCGATTCCCCATCAGCGCGGCCAGATGAGTGGTCTTTCCACCCGGCGCGGCACACAGGTCGAGCACGCGCTGGCCGGGCTGGGGACCCAGGATCCGCGCGACGAGCATCGAGGCGCGCGACTGCGGTTGGACCGCGCCGCCTCGCCACAGCTCGGAGCCCTGGACGTCGAACGGGCCTTCCAACACGAGCCCCTCGGGGATTCCGGGAGCCTGCCGGGCCGGCACCGGTAACGTCGCGGTGACCTCCGAAACGGTGGCGACCAGCGTGTTGACCCGCAACGCGGACTCGGCCGGCTGGTTGACCACGCCCAGCAGCGCGCGCGCCTCCTCGGGCCCCAGCTCGTCCCACCACTGGCTGGCCAGCCAGCCAGGCACGGAATGGAGGGTCGCGGCCGCGTCAGGGGTCTGATCGTCGAGGCCGGCCAGGATCCCCGGCCCCTCGCGAACCGCCCGCCGCAGGACCGCGTTGACCAGGCCGACGCCCCCGCGGCTGGCTCGCTTGGCCAGCTCGACGCTCTCGTTGACCGCGGCGTGACTGGCGCTCCCCCCCATGAACAGAAGCTCGAACAGGCCCAGCCGGAGCGCCGCCAGCACCGGCGGGTCGAGCCGATCGAGCCGGCGGTCCAGCAGCTGCGCGGCCACGTGATCGAGCGTGGCCCGCCGTTGCACGGTGCCGTAACTCAAGGCCATGGCCAGCGCCCGGTCGCGCGGTTCGAGCTCGGCGGCCTCGCCCGTGAAGGCCCGGTCGGCGTACGCGTCCTGCTCGAAAACGCGTCGGATCACCCGCAGCGCGCACGCGCGTGCCGGCGAGACGCGGCCGAGCTGACGGGCGGTCGAGACACGGCCGCGGGGGTGGGCGGGGGTCTTCTCCCCGGGCATGGCCGACGCTAGGACCGCCGGCCCCGAAGGTAGTCCTCGCCGTTCATCGGACGCCCTCCCGGCGGCTGCACGACGAGCAACTCGAGAGCGCCCTCGGCGCAGCCGAGGACCGGCCGCGGCCCATCGAGTGAGAGCTCGCCGGCCGGCGGGCCGCTGTCGAGCACGGCGGCCGAACGCACCCCAAGCCGCTCGCCGTCCTCCAGGGCCACGTGGGCTCCGATGTGCGGAGTGAGCGCGCGTACGGTGCGCTCGAGCTCGACGGCCGGGCGGACCGGGTCGAGCAGGCGATCTTCGGGGGCGATCTTGGCCGCGTAGGTGACGAGCGCCTCGTCCTGCGGGGCGCACGACGGGGACTCGTCGAGAGTCCGCACGAGCAACTCGGCGCCGAGCGCCTCCAGGCGCGTCGCCAGCGTGCCGTAGGTGTCGTCGGCAGCGATCGGCTCGGGCGCCTGAGCGCACACGGGTCCGTCATCGAAGCCCTCGGTGGGCTGCATTATCGACACCCCGGTGCGCTCGTCGCCCTCCATGATCGCCCGCTCTATCGGCGCCGCGCCGCGCCAGCGCGGCAGCAGCGAGGGATGGACATTCAGCATCGGGTAGGCCGACAGCAGCGGTTCCTTGATCAGCGCGCCGAACGCGCACACGCATACCGCCTCGGGGCGGGCGGCGGCGATCGTGCTCAGCGCGGCCGTGTCGTTGACCGTCTCTGGCTGGGCCACCTCGATCCCGAGCTCGCGCGCGGCCTCGGCAACCGGTGGCGCGGCCAGCTTGCGGCCCCGTCCGCGCGGCCGGTCCGGTCGGGTCACGACCAGTGCCGGCCGGTGCGGCGAGTCGGCCAGGCGCCGCAGTACGGCGGCGGCGAACTCAGACGTCCCAAGGTAGACCGTGCGCACGCCGCCGGCTCACGCTCGGGCCACGCCGACCTCTACGCGGCCTGCTGGGCCTCGCGCAGGATGCGCATCGCCTCCTTGCGCTGGTCGCGCGAGGTCCGGTCGAGGATCAGCACCCCGTCCAGATGGTACATCTCGTGCTGGATCACGCGCGCCTCCAGGCCCGTGGCCTCGATCATGATCGGCTCCCCGTACTCGTTGAGCGCGCGAACCCGGACGTGGAGCGGGCGGTCGACCTCGACGTGAACCCCGGGCAGGCTGAGGCAGCCCTCCTCCATCGGCTCGCTGTCGCGGCTCGACCACTCGACCTCGGGATTGATCAGCGCGGCGAGGGGGCCCTGCTGCATGACCCGGTAGACGAGCAGCCGGTGCACAACACCGACCTGGGTGGCGGCCAGCCCGACCCCGAGCGCGTCGTCCATGAGCCGGCTCATGCGCTCGACCTCCTCACGCAGCGCGTCGTCGAAGCGCTCGATCGGCCGCGCCTTCGTGCGGAGCACCGGGTCGCCGAAGCTGCGGATCTGGGCCAGCGCCGCGTCCCGCCGAGCCGCGGTCTCGGGATCGAGCTCGGGCTCCGGACGCTCGGGCTCGACGCCGGGCTCGAGCTCGGTCTCGGGCTGAGGATCGGTTTCGGTCGTCACGCCGTCTGTGGGCACGGTATGAGCTTAGTCATTGCGGGTCCGGATCGACGCTCACGCTGACCCCCCGCCGGACGGCGTCGGCGGCGCAGGCGTCGACCGCGGCGCCCACCGCGCGGAGGGTGGGCAACCGATCGCGGCACTTGATGACCAGCTGGCTGCGGAACCGCCCGCGCAGCTTGAACAGCGGGGCGGGGCCGAGCACGGTGGCGCCCGACGGGACGATCAGGCCGTGCAGGCGGGTGGCTAGCTCAAGGGCGTCGCCGGCGTCCGGTGAGGCGCACACGATCCGGATCAGCGTCCCGTACGGCGGATAGGAGAGCGCCTCCCGGCGCCGGAGCTCGACGGCCAGGAAGCCGTCCGCGTCGTGATGGGCGGCCAGCGCGATCGACCGCGCGTCCGGGGCCAGCGTCTGGACGAGCACCCGGCCGCCGTCCTCGCCGCGCCCGACCCGCCCGGCCAGCTGGGTGAGCAGCGCGAACGTGCGCTCCTCGGCCCGGAAGTCCGGGAAGCGAAGAGTCTGATCGGCGTCGAGCACGACCCCGAGCGCGACGTCGGCGAAGTCGTGCCCCTTGGCCACCATCTGAGTCCCCACGAGCACACCGGACCGCGCCGCCTCGAACCGCGCCAGGGTCTGGGCCAGCCGGCCCTTGCCGGAGGCCGCGTCGCCGTCCAGCCGGAACACCGGAAGCTCGGCCCCGAACGCCTCGTGCAGCTCCTGCTCGATGCTCTCGGTGCCCGCCCCATGCCGGGCCACCGAGGTCGAGCCGCACTCCTGACAACGACTGGGAGCGCGACGCCGGTGCCCGCAGTGATGACAGGCCAAGGCATCCTGCGCCCGGTGCAGGACCAGCGCCACCTCGCAGTTGGGGCACATCCACACGTGCCCGCAGCCGCGGCAGGAGAGAAAGTTCGACCAACCGCGTCGGTTGAGCAGCACGATCGCCTTCGTCCCCGCCGCGCGGACGTCGGCCAGCGCCATGCGAGTCACCGGGTGCAGGCTGTGGTGCAGGCCGCGCATGTCGAGCACGTCGACCGGCGGCAGCGGGCGGCTGTCGATCCGCTCGGGCAGGCGCAGGCGGCGCAGATCAACCACGCTCTCCGGCCGTGGGGTGGCGCTGCCGGCGAGCAGTACCGCGTGGTGCTGCTCGGCCCGACGCTGGGCGACCGCCCGGGCGTCGTAGCGGGGGTCGCCCTCGTGCTTGTAGGAGCCGTCGTGCTCCTCGTCCACGACGATCAGCCCGATGTCGCTCAAAGGAGCGAAAACGGCGGACCGCGGGCCGACGCACACCCGCGCCTCGCCGGTCCGCAGCCGCAGCCACTCCTCGTGGCGCTCGCGCTGGCCGAGACCGGAGTGGAGGACCGCGACGACGTCGCCGAAACGGGCCTGGAAGCGCCCCACTGTCTGTGGGGTGAGCCCGATCTCGGGGACCAGGACGATCGCGCCGCGCCCCGCGGCCAGGGTCGCCCGGACGGCCTGGAGGTACACCTCGGTCTCGCCCGAGCCGGTGACCCCGTGCAGCAGGAACCGCTCGGGCCCGGCCCCGCCCTCGCCGCCACCGCGGCCACCGCCGGCGAGCGTCGCGAGGACCGTCTCGAGCGCCCGCTGCTGGTCGGCGGTCA
>DATFDC010000255.1:0-2343 GCA_035252415.1 Solirubrobacteraceae bacterium | reverse complement strand
CGGCCACGAGGTCGGCCTCATCGTCGTCGCGGCGGTCTTCATCGCCTTCGCGCTCGCATCGTCGTTCCTCGTGCCGCGCTACAAGCCCGACTTCCCGGGCCCGGCCGGCCTCAGTGTCTTCGCCATCGCGTCGATCGTCCTCTTCGGGCTGATGATCGCCGCGGTCAATTTCTTCGGCTAGATCCCGTCAGGAGCTTCGGTACCCTGTCCGGACTTCGGAGAAGTGGCCGAGTGGCTGAAGGCGGCGCCCTGCTAAGGCGTTATGGGGCTGAATGGCTCCATCGAGGGTTCGAATCCCTCCTTCTCCGCTAGCGCAGCGCCCGCCGCGGCTCTGCGCCCACCCGCGGAGGGGTGGCAGAGCGGTCGAATGCGGCGGTCTCGAAAACCGTTATCCGTCGTTAGGCGGATCGAGGGTTCAAATCCCTCCCCCTCCGCTTTCACGCTTTGCCAGAGCTCGAGCTTCCGAGTGGCAGTCTCAACGGGAGACGAGGTACACGAGCGCGTAACACGCTGCCGCGAGCCATGCGGCGAAGACGGCGAACGTCGTCCACCAGAGCAGTTTGAGCGGAACCGTGCTGGACGCGGGCACGTCGTGGCCCACAGGCTCAGCGCGGGGACGCGGCGGCACCGTGTACCGGACGTCTGCGCGCGGGAGCGTCCGTGGCCGCTCCTGGAGCTGAGTCGTCACGTAGTCCGTCCACGGCCGACTTGCAGCTGAGCGTACGACCTCATGCAGCCACGCTAGGAAAGGGCCGTCACGAACTCATCGGCAGAAGCCCCGCGCCTCACTCGGTAGAAAGTCCGCACCCTGCCCCGGGCACTCCGGTAGCTGGGCCCCTCGCTACGGCGCAGACGCCTCAGATCTTCGCGAGTCAGGCGGGAGCGCCGGCGCGGGCGGCGAGCGCCTGCTTGAGGAGGTCGAGCGCCTTCTGCGTCTCGCCGCGCTCCTCGTAGATCTCGGCCATGGCGTTCAGCGCGGCGACGACGTGGCGATCGGCGGTCGGGGCCTGGTCGACCGCAAGCTCGTAGAGTTCGAGGGCGCGGGCGAGATCGCCCTGCTTCCGGAAGATGTCCGCTACTGCAGCGTACGCCCGCGCGGCATCCCCCGGTGCTGCGTCATTGAGACGTGGCGCGATGCCGAGGAGAAGACCCGCTGCCTCCCCTGCTTCACCGAGTGCCGACAGAGCTCGGGCGCGTTCGATCGTGAACATGGCCGCATCGTGTGCGTCTCCGGCCGCGGCGACCACTGGTTCACCCTCGTTCACCAGCTCGAGCGCGGCCTCGGCGTTGCCTCGGTCATTTTCGATGAACGCGAGTAAGAGGAGTGCGCGAGCTGCCTCGAGCGTCTGCTCGCTGGCGGTCAACGTGGCGAGTGCGAGCCGTCCGTACTCCGCAGCCCGATCGGTGTCGCCCTGTAGGAGGTGCGCGCGCGACTGGGACCAGTAGAGGCTTGCGCGCAAGAGGGGGTCGAGCGTGTGCCGCGCCAAATCGAGCACCTCGCCCAGTGTCGCGTGCGCGCGGCCGTAGTCAGCGTGGTCGATGTAAGCGTTCGCGAGAAGCACAGCGAAGCGGACGCGGTCGAAGGGATCGCCCCGTGTCCGCGCCTCTTCGAGGAAACGCTGGAACAGGGCGAACGCCTCCTCGTATTTCCCTTGGGCCGCGTAACTGCGGCCGAGCGCGTTGGCGGCGGCAGATGCATCTCCCGGGCCGAGCTCGTCCGAGTTGAGAGCCTGCTCTAAGAGAATGATCGCCTGGGGCAGGTTCCCGCGCCGTAGAGCTAGCCGTCCGAGGCCGAGCAGGGCACGAGCAAGAGACGTCGGAGAGACCGCCTCGGCACGCGCCGATTCGTAGAGCTTCTCTGCTCTCCTTTCGTCGCCGAGCTGCAAGGCAACTTCGGCTTCGAGCAGCTCGGAGCTGGGCTCGGTTTTCCCCGCCTGGCCCCTCGCCAGAAACTCCGGACTCACGCCGAGGCGCCGAGCGAACTCATGGAGAATCTGCAGGGACGGGACGCGGGCGCCCGCCTCGATGCGGGAGACATACGCGGCGGTACACCCCTCGAACGACAGATCGCGCTGTGTCAGCCCTGCTGCTTTCCGCGCGCTGCGGAGGCGCTCACCGACTGCTAAAGGGTCGTCAACATGGGTGGAAGGCCGGCGTGGCACAGCGTCGCCAGACTACAGGCAGATCTAACGGAGTACCAAGTAATCGGCGGTAGCGACGCATCATCGTGTCGCCACCGCCGACGCTAGAAGCAGTTACACGCCAGGCCAGGGTGCATCGGCCGCGATAAGCGCAAAGAGCACCGCGCCGAGAAGGACGGCGAGCATGGTGATTCTCGCGTTC
>DATFDC010000254.1:0-2538 GCA_035252415.1 Solirubrobacteraceae bacterium | reverse complement strand
CCGAACTGGATGGTCGCCGGGATCCGCAGCGGATGGCCGTGCAGCCCGCGGGCCCGGCGGTCGGCGATCATCCGCGAGAGCAGCTGCTCGACCGGCCGGTAGATCACCGACAGGATCACGAACATGATCGCCCAGCACAGCGAGATCCGGCTGTAGGAGGCCGGGTCGAGCACGTGGCTGGCCGTGGCCAGATACAGGAACGTGAAGATGCCGGTCGAGGCGATCCCGATCGAGAGGACCCGGGCGCCGGACGCGTAGGACTGCTGCTGCGGTGGCTCCGGCTGCCGGCCGTTCGCGCCCGGCCCGGCATCGGCTCGCGGTCGCGATGCGGTGGCCATCAGGACACCCGGACCAGCAGCATCGTCCAGGGGAACGGCGAACGCGCCTCGACCACCTCGCCGTGGCGGCCCGCGGCCTGGACGAAGCCGCCCTTGGACCAGTGGTTGACGTGTCCCGGGGTGTTCCCCATGTCTCGCACGTAAGCGCCGCGGGCGACATTCAAGGCGCGCCACAGCGGCTCGCGGGGCACCGAGACCAGCAGATGGCGCCCGGCCACTCGGGCCATCTCGGCCAGGGTGCGCTCGGGATCCGGGACGTGCTCGAGCACCTCGGTCGCGGCCACCAGGTCGAACGAGCCGTCCGCGAACGGCAGATCACCGCCGTCGAACGTCCGGAACTCGAGGTTCTCCCGCCGGCGCGTGGCCCACTCGGCCGCGAGCTTGGGGTCCGGCAGGTCGAGCCCGACCACCGGCTTCTCGCCCAGGCGCCAGGCCCAGCGCTCGGTCAGGATCCCCTCCCCGCAGCCGACGTCGAGGATCGACTGCGGGTCGGCGCGCGTGAACAGAGCCTCGAGTGTGCCCTCGAAGCCGGACATGAGCCGCCGGACGACGGGGTTCGTCGAGCCGTACTTGTCGAACGTGTTGCCGGTCGGGACGGCCGGTGGCGCCTCGCCGGCCGGGGTGACGTCGGGAATGCCGCTCATACCTCTAGGGGCCGGCGGTCCGCGGGATCCGGCTCGGCGCCGGCGTCCTTGGCGGTGGCCGCGCCCGGGCTGCTCTGCTCGTAATGAGAAGGCTCGACTCCGAGCTGGAGCTCGATCCGGCGCACGCGCTCGAACGTCCGCTGGGTGAGCGTGCGCTGGGCGGCCAGGAGGTCGCCGATCACGCCGAGCGCGCCGAGCAGCATCGCGCCGAAGAACAGGACCGCGCCGAGGATCAGCGACTGCACGTGACCGGCCCGGCCGCCGTGGACGATGAACAGGACCAGGAAGCGGATGAACAGCGCCACCGCGGGCAGGCCGATGATCAGCGCCCCGCCCCAGAACAGCTTGAGCGGCTCGTACTGGGCCCACACCCGGAAGATCGTCAGCGCGTTGCGGCGCACGTACGCGCCGATCGACGGGAACAGCCGGGACTCGCGCGTCTTCGGATTGGTCCGGATCGGGACGTGGTCGATCGCCACCTCGAGCTTGCCGGCCTGGATGATCGTCTCGAGCGTGTAGGTGAACTTCGAGACGACGTGGATCTGCAGGGCGGCCTCGCGGTTGTAGGCCCGGAAGCCCGAGGTGGTGTCCGGGATGCCGGTCGCCGAGGCGTGTCGCACGACCCAGGAGCCGACCCCCTGAAGCAGCTTCTTGGCGGCCGAAAACTCCTCGATCGTCTTGACCTGCCGGTCGCCGACCACCATGTCGGCCTCCCCCCGGACGATCGGGCCGACCAGCTTGGGGATGTCGCCTCCCTCGTACTGGTTGTCGGCGTCGGTGTTGACGATCACATCGGCGCCGAGCTTCAGGCCTGCGTCGAGCCCGGCCTGGAAGGCCGCGGCCAGGCCCTTGTGGTTGGTCAGACGGACGACGTGGTCGACGCCGTGCTCACGGGCAACCTCCACCGTCCGGTCGCTCGAGCCGTCGTCGATGATCAGCCACTCGACCATGTCGAAGCCCGGGACCTCTCGCGGCAGCCGCCCGAGCGTCGTGGGGAGCTGGCGTTCCTCGTTGAAGCAGGGGATCTGGATGATGAGCTTCATGGCTTCGGGCGCCCGCCTCGGCACAACGGTAGCGATCACAGGCGCGGACAGCCGCGCCCCGAAGGGGGCGTTTAAGCGCGCGGCCTATCCTGCCGTCCACAAGCCATGTCCATCACGACCGACATCGATCGCCGCCATCTCGCCCGTGCGATCGAGCTGGCCGAGGGCGGACGGGGACGGGTGAGCCCCAACCCGCTGGTCGGGGCGGTCATCGGCCGGTACGACGAGGTGCTCGGCGAGGGCTTTCACCAGGCGCTCGGAGGGCCGCACGCCGAGGTCGAGGCGATCGAGGCCGCGAGCGGGCGCGACCTGGGCGGAGCGACGCTGTACGTCTCGCTCGAACCGTGCTGCCATCAGGGGCGAACCCCTCCCTGCACCGAGGCAATCCGCGCCGCCGGGATCGAACGCGTTGTGGTCGCCTCCGATGATCCGAGCGAGCACGCCTCGGGACGCGGCCTGGGCATCCTGCGCGACGAGGGCGTCGAGGTCGTGGTCGCCGACGGCGAGCTGGCC
>DATFDC010000253.1:0-5307 GCA_035252415.1 Solirubrobacteraceae bacterium | reverse complement strand
GCCGGGGAGCGACGGCAACTCGTCGCGCAGCAGGACGGTCATCTGCCGGAGCTCGCCGGCGTCGTCGAGTCGTTCGGCCAACTCGAGGACACGCTCCGCGCGCTCTGCCGCATCGCCGGGAGTCAGACGCAGCGCGTGCGTGGCCAGCAACGCCGCCTCCCGGCGCTCACCGCGTGCGCGAGCCAGCTCGGCCGCGGCCGCCACCCTGAGCGCCAGGGCACCATCGGGCCCCGAGCGGGCGAGCGCCATGTGCAACGCTCGTGCCGGCTCCTCGGTGGCGATCTCCGACAGGGCCAGATGGACCTCGCGACGCATGCGCGCGGGCGCCCGCTTCTCGGCGGCCGCGGCAAGCAGGGGGTGAGCAGGGCGCACGTGCTGGCCATCGATTGCGACCGCTTCGGCGTCCACCGCGTCGTCGAGCGCGCCGCGGTCGACGATGGCGAGCAGTCGGTCGAGGCGCGTATCTTCGCTCAGCGCGACGGCCAGCAGGACCCGGCGAACCGCCGGCGGGAGCCGGGCCACGCGATCGCTGAGCATCTCCTCGACTGAGTCCGGCAGTGGGAGACCCTCCTCTAACGCCCGTCCCTCGCCATCGAGCAACGCTCGGCCCATCTCCAACGCGAACAGAGGGTTTCCGCCCGTTGCATCGACGATCTGCCGGAGACGCTGGCGCGAGATCGTCAGCCCAAGGCGCTCAAACAGCAGTCGCCGCGTCGCGCCGAACGAGAGCGCCCCGACCCGCAGTCGCTCGACTCCGGCCCTCGACACCACGCCCTCGAGAACGCCGACGTGCCCGGGCCGGCGGGCAAGCAGGAACGTGACATGGGCACCGTCCAGCCGGCGCGCGAGGAATGCCACCGCCTCCGCCGCCGGTTGATCCAGCCAGTGGACGTCGTCGATGGCAATGACGACGCGGGCGTGCGCTGACAGGGCCCGCACGACGCCGAGCAGGGCGAGCGCGACAACCGATGTCGGTGCAGGGTCGGCCTCGGGCTCGGTCCGCATCAGCGCAGCTTCGAGGGCGCGGCGCTGAGGGCCCGGCAAGATCGCGAGCTCCGCCTCGCCCAGCGGGTCGCAGAGGTCGATCAGGCCACCGAACGGCAGCTGCGCCGCGCCGCCGGTCGGCCGCGCCGCCAGCACGCAGCGGCCGGCTTCCCGTGCCGAGTCCACGGCCGAATCCCAAAGTGTGGTCTTACCGATCCCCGGGGCGCCGATCAGAACGATCGAGCTCCCCGGCCGTGCGTCACGCACGAAGCGATCGAGACGCAGCAACTCCGGCCCACGCCCAATCACCGACTCTCCGGCTTGGTTACGCGCCCGGTCGCCCAACTTCGCCCCCAGGGTCTCAGTCACTCATTGCTACGAAACAACCATTGTGATCGTCCTGACCCCGCGGCGCTACTACGTGCAGTCGCCTTGCTCGGAGCCCGGCAGATCGCGGGAGCGCTGGGCTAAGCGGGGCCGGCTTCGGGTTGCTGCTCCTCCGCGTAGATGGTCACGACGCTGTCGAGGAGCAAGTGATTCGGGACGCGGATCGACCGGCCTGCCCCGGCATCGAGCATGGTGCCGGTGCTGTGGATCCGCGTGATCCGACCGCGGATGTCCCCGAACGAGATCTCCTGGCCGACGCGGTAGTCGTGACGCAGGTAGCGGCCAGCGCTGAGGGCCCGGGCCACCTCGCGAGAGCCGAGCCCGAAGGCCAGCGTGAACGTGCCGGAAACGGCGGCCAGCAGCACACCGATCATGACGAGGAGCAGCTCGGTGGCGATCCCGATCTCGGCGGCGGCGAGGATCCCGAAGACTCCTAGGACGGCGACCTGCACGATCTGCCCGAGAGGGACGGGGAAGTCCAGCTGGTAGGTGAGGCGATCGGTTCGCTGGCGCGCCGCGCCGCCCACGACGGCGCCGGCCAGAACCAGCGCGGCGGCGATAAACAGCCTGGGCAGCTCCAGGATCGCCTGGTTCAGCGAGACCGACAGGAACTGGAGGCCGAGCAGCGAGACCGCCGCGAAGACGATCACGATGGTCAGGAAGATCCGGATCGCACGCGCCACCAGGCCGGCCAGCGAACCGCCGAGGCCTGAGGCCTGTAGGACGCTCGTGACCCCGCCCCGGTCCGCTAGGCGGTCGACGCCGATCGCCTGCATGCCGCGCGCCAGCAACCTGGTGAACAGGCGGGTGAGGATCAGACCGATGAGCAGCAGCGCGATCGCTCCGCCCAGGCGGGGCAGGAAGCCGCCGAGCGCCTGTCCGGCCTGTCCGAGAATCGAGGTGGCCACCGGGGTCATGAGTGATCCGCCGGCGGCTTGAACAGGACGCTCAACCCCTCGGCGACCGCGGCTGCGACGGCGCCCACCAGGACGAGCGGATCGCGGATGGCCCGCTGCCAGCGCACGCCCCGAAGCACGCGGGGAACGAGGCCGGGCGCGACGATCGGCGGGCTCGCGCGGAGCAACTCGAGGTGCTCGGTCAGACGGCGCTCAGCGGGAGTGAGCTCGTCGGCGGTCCAGTCGCCTGCGTTCATGCTGGTAGCTCCCAGTCGTAGGTGTTGTTACGCAGTAGCTCGATGAGCTCGCCGCGCGCTCGGTGGAGCCTGCCCTTGACGCTGCCCAGCGGCATCTCCAGGACCTCGGCGATCTCGTCGTAACTCAGACCTTCCAGGTCCCGTAGGACGAGCAAGCTGCGGTACTCGGGCCGCAGCGCGGTCAGCTTGAACTCGAGGCGCTGCTGGCGCTCGCGTCGCTCCAACTCGGTCGCGGGCTGGCGAATCGGGTCGCGGTCGGGCATTTCCGGCGGGTCGGGCGCCGTCTCGGTGGGCCGCCGCCGCGCCCACGCCACCGCGTTCAGCGCTGTGTTCTGGGTGATCTGCAGCAGCCACGTGCGGAAGGAGGCCGTGCCGCGGTACTGATCGAGCCGGTGAAAGGCGCGCAGGAAGGTGTCCTGGCTGACGTCCTCGGCGTCGTCCGGGCCCACGATCCGCGACGCCACCCGGAACACGATCTCGCGGTGACGCTCCACGAGCCGCTCGAAGGCGGCCAGTTCGCCCTCCAGGGTCCGCGCGATCAGGGTCTCGTCAGGCTCCATGCTTTGCGGCCCTACCAGCATCCCAGGTCATAGGACCCGGCGCAGGGCGGGTTGGTTACAAAGTTCGCGCTGGCGCGGGCCTTGTAACCGGATCGGGACCGCCGCGGTCTCATAGACAACGACCCGTCGAGCGGCCGGCAGGAGAGCAGCAGGCGCGCCGTGGCCGACTCGAGCGCACCGATGGTGCGCGACGGGGCGCACGTCCAACCAGCCAAATCCCAAACGGGGGAGGAACCGCCATGCCCACTGCGGCTGTGCACATCGCCCAGAGCCTTCAGAGAGGGCTCGACTCGCTCATCGCATTTATCCCAAATCTGGTGGGTTGCCTGATCATCCTGCTCATCGGCTACGTGATTGCCCGCCTCGTGAAGGCAGGGGTGACCAAGCTGCTCGAGGCGATCGGCCTCGATCGGGCGCTCAGTGGAAGCCCGGCCGGCACTTACGTCGAGCGCGTGAGTCCGGGCGCCCGGCCGTCGCGGCTGGTCGGGCTCGTTGCCTTCTGGTTCATCTTCATCTATGCCATCGCGGCGGCGATCGGCGCGCTCAAGATCCCGGCGTTGACGAACTTCATGGCCAACGTGCAGAACTATCTGCCGAACGTCATAGCGGCCGTGCTGATCCTGGTGATCGGCGTGGCGCTGGCCGGGGCGGTTGGTGGTTTCGTCAACCGGCTCATGGGCGACACGCCGGGTGGCCGGATGGCCCGGGCGGTGGGGCCCACGCTGATCCTCGCCATCGTCGTGTTCATGGTCTTGAACCAGCTGAAGATCGCTCCGGCGATCGTGACCACGACCTACATCGCGTTGATCGGGATGCTGGCGGTGGCGGGGGCGCTCGCCTTCGGCCTGGGAGGCCGCGAGTTGGCGGCCGACATGATGCGCGACGCCTACGACTCACGGCGTGAGGACCGTCCACGGGGCCGGAGCAGTCTGCGCCCGGACGGCGACCGGCTGGGGCGCTAAGGACCCCGGCCTGCCGGAGGCGGGCACGACCCTCCCCGCCGCCGATGCGGCGGGGAAGGTCGGAGCGGGATCGATCGCATGACCACGACGTTTGCGACGAGATACTTCGTCGTCCGGACCTCGACCGGTCCGGAGGCGCGGATCGAGGTGCGGGGCGAGCTCGACCTCGCGGCCGTTGCAACCTTTCGGGCCGCCGTGCGGGACCTCGACGTGTCCTGCGGCGAGCATGTCGTGCTGGATCTCGGGCGGCTGTCGTTCATCGATGCGGCTGGGCTCCACGCGGTGCTGGATTTGCACGAGGAGTGCCGGGCGGTCTGTGCCGCCCTGTCGATCTCGCCCGGTCCGCGGAACGTGCAACGAGTCTTCGAGCTCGCCGGCGTTGACCGGCTCGTGCCCCTAGGAAGAGACGAGAGGAGAGGCAATGATGGCTCGCAGTGATGAGGCCGAGCGTTACCGAAGAGCAGCGCACGCGGCGATCGACCAGCTCGACTGGTGCATCGAATTCCTGCGCAGGCTGCGTAAGACGGCGATTTCAAAGCAGCTCGCGGAGAACCGCTCCGCCATCGCGGCGAGGCTGCCGCCGCGCGAAGACGATCGGCGTTCCCCAGCCTCCCGGTAGCCTCACGCGCACACTGGCCGAACGCGAGCACACGTCTGGCGGCAGGCCTGCGCGGTGACCGGCTGCGGCGTCGCGCCTCTGCTGTTGAGCTGAGAACCGATAATTAGCCGGTGACCCGCCCTTGGGCACGCATGTTGCTCGGGGTCGTATGCGCCGCTGTGGGCGTCGTCCTGACGCTGAGGCCGTTCGCCTCGCTCGATGCGCTGGTGTGGTTGGTTGCCGGCGCCTTCTCGCCACCGGTGTCAGCGAGCTCCTCGCGTCGAGAAACGGCGCCGGCAATCCGGCGCTCCCGCGGTTGGTTGCCCTCGGGTGGATCGCGGCGGGTGTCGTGGTCCTCATCTGGGCCGGGAGCACGATCCACGCGCTGGCGATCGTGACGGGGATCAGCATGGTGCTGGGCGGGCTGACCAGGATTGCCGGCGCGGTTCGCGGCAGGGTGGACGACCGGGTGATCGTGGGGATGGCGGGCGCGGCCAGCGTGATCTTCGGGGTGCTGGCGCTGAGTTGGCAGGACATCACCGTGCTCATCCTGGGACTGCTCGTCGGGCCGAGCACGGTGATCTTCGGGCTGGGGCAGCTTGTCGCCGCGGGGCGTGTCCGAGTCGGCCGCCGGCCAGTCGGCCGCGGCGCGCCCCCGGCCCG
>DATFDC010000252.1:0-4329 GCA_035252415.1 Solirubrobacteraceae bacterium | reverse complement strand
CGACGGCCGACGCCGACGCGTCCGCCGCGCAGGCGCAGGAGGCCGGCACCCCGCAGTAGCGAAGGAGCCGAGTATGGCCGTGGCCGAACAGGCGGCACTCGGACCGCCTGAACGCGAGGAGGGCAGCGAGCGCCAGCAGGTGCGCCTGATCTTTGGCGCGCTCCTCCTGGTCATGCTGCTCGCCTCGCTCGACCAGACGATCGTCTCGACCGCCCTGCCCACGATCGTGGGCGACCTCGGCGGGCTCTCGCACCTCTCCTGGGTGGTCACGGCCTACCTGCTGGCCTCGACCGTCGCCGGGCCGCTGTACGGCAAGCTCGGCGACCTCTACGGACGCAAGACCCTGCTCCAGGTCGCGATCGTGCTGTTCCTGATCGGGTCGGCGTTGTGCGGGCTGGCCCAGGGCATGACCGAGTTGATCGCCTTCCGAGCGCTCCAGGGCCTGGGCGGCGGCGGGCTGATGGTGACCACGATGGCGGTGGTCGGCGACATCATCCCGCCGCGCGACCGAGGCAAGTACCAGGGGTTCTTCGGCGCGGTGTTCGGCGTCTCGACCGTGATCGGGCCGCTGCTCGGAGGCTTCTTCGTCGACAGCCTGTCCTGGCGGTGGATCTTCTACGTGAACCTGCCGCTCGGTCTGGTCGCGTTCGCGGTGATCGGCGCGGTGTTCCACGCGCGGGCCGCTCACGTACATCACCGGATCGATTACCTGGGCGCGGCCGCCCTGACCGCGGCGCTGTCGGCCATCGTGCTGTTCACCAGCCTGGGCGGGACCACGTACGCCTGGGACTCGCCCCTGATCCTGGCCTTGATTGCGGTCGGAGTCGTCACGCTCGTTCTGTTCCCGCTGATTGAAGCGCGGGCGGCCGAGCCGATCCTGCCCCTGGCTCTGTTCCGCAACCGCACGTTCGTGGTGACCAGTGCGGTCGGATTCATCATCGGCCTGGCGCTGTTCGGCGCGGTGACCTACCTGCCGCTGTATCTCCAGGTGGTCAAGGGGCACAGCCCGACCGCCTCGGGGCTGCTGCTCACCCCGATGATGGCGGGACTGCTCATCACCTCGATCCTGAGCGGCAACCTGATCTCACGCTACGGGCGCTACCGGCTGTTCCCGATCGCCGGCACCGCGGTGGCGACACTCGGGCTGTACCTGCTGTCGCATATCACCGTGTCGACGTCGTCGCTCGCGGTGGCGCTGTTCATGGTGGTCCTCGGCCTCGGCCTCGGGATGGTCATGCAGGTGCTCGTGCTCGCGGTGCAGAACGCCGTCGACTACCGGTATCTCGGGGTCGCGACCTCGGGCTCGACGCTATTCCGTCAGGTCGGCGGATCGATCGGCGTCTCCGCGTTCGGCGCGATCTTCTCGAACGACCTGGCCCAGGAGCTGGCTCGCCATCTCCCGAAGGCCGCGCGCATACCGGCCGGGGCCAACCCGGAGGTCGTCAAGCACCTGCCCACGGCCATCCGCGAGCCGTACGTGACCGCATTCGCCGCGGCGCTGCGGCCGGTGTTCGAGACCGCGGCGGCCGTGGCGTTCTTCGCGTTCCTGCTCAGCTGGCTGCTGCGCGAGCTGCCCCTGCGCCAGACCGCCGCCGCCGAGGGGGTCGGCGAGAGCTTCGCCTCGCCGCGCCACGACAGCTCCGAGCGCGAGCTCGAGCGGATCCTCAGCTCCCTGCTCCAGCGCGAGGAGCGCCAGCGCGTGTACGACGCCCTGGTGCAGCGCTCCGGCGTCGACATCACCCCGCCGGAGGGCTGGCTGCTCAACCGGATCGGCGAGCGTTCACCGACGACCGCGCCGGCGCTGGCCACCGAGCTCCACGTCGGGCTCGACCAGCTGCGCGAGCCGCTCGCCGGCCTGACCCGGCGCGCCTACGTCACCACCGAGCCCGACACCGAGCTCGAGCTCACCGAATCCGGCGCGCACGCCCGCGAGCAGCTGATCGACGCCGGACGCGCCGAGCTGTGCCGGCTGCTCGACGGCTGGGAGCCCGACCAGGACGAAGACATGCAGCCCGTGCTCCGGCGGCTCGCCGGCGCGCTGGTGGTCGAGATGCCTGCCTAGGCCGGGACCGCGGCGTCCGAAACCTTCGCGACGCCGGCCAGCCACGGGTAGCGGTCGGTGTCCTGGCCGGCGTAGTCCGGATCCAGGTAGATGAAGCAGCGGTGGATCTGCCAGTCGCGGATCTCGAACACGTCGCACCACCGCCCGGCGCCCCACTCGGGTACGCCGGCCCGCCACGGACCGTCCTGGTGCTCGCCGTAGCTCGTCCCCTCGCACACCACGACGTCGCCGCCCGAGAAGACCCAGTTGAAGTTCGCGTAGTCGTGGCGGATCGACTTGAGCGTCGCGCCCACGTCGCCGAACATCTTGCCGATCTCCTCGCGCCCGTTGGCGATGCCCCACTTCGGGAAGGCCACCTGCGCGTCGGGGGCGAACAGCTCGAGGATGCTCTCGCCGGTCGACGTCACGCCCCCGTTGTCGAACGCCTTGAGGTACTCCAGCGCCACCGATTTGCGCTGTTCGTCGGTCATGGTCTGTCGGGCCAGGGTCATCGCGCTCTCCCTTCTCCTCGGATAGGGCTGCGAGCATCGCAAAACACCATCCCGGACGCAATCCCCGATCAACCGTCTGCGATTTGCCGCGATATGCGCGGCTTTTCGCAGTCGCACGAGCTACACGTCGGTGTGGCGCGGTGCGTAGCGGTGATGCAGCATCAGCGCGTTCCCGTCCGGATCGGAGAAGAACGCCATGTGGCAGACGCCGGTGTCGAGGATGTCGCCGTGGAACTTGACCCCGCGCTCCTCGAGAGCCGAGCGCACCGCCGCCACGTCGTCGACGTGCAGCGCGATCGGGTTGGGGTTGCGCTCGTGCGCCATCCCCATCTTCTCGGCGTCGTACACGCTGAGGGTCAGATTCCCGGTCTCGAACTCCGAGTAGTTGCGCTCGGGCAGGTACACCGAGCGCGGCAGGCCGACGACCGAGCCGTAGAACTCAGCCGCGGCGGCCAGATCGTGGGTGGGCACGCCGACGAAGTCCACGCCGCGCACGAATTCCGAGGTCCCGCCCATGGCAAAGCTCCTATGCGTTCTTGATCACGATGCCCTCGAGGATGAAGGCCGTGCGTTCGGTCGAGTCGATCGCGTTCTCGAGTCGCTCGAAGATGTCCTTCCAGCGGATCACCACCATCGGGTCGATCCCGCTCTCGAACAGTGATGCGATCGCCTCACGGACGATCCGGTCGCCCTCGTTCTCGAGCCGGTGGACCTCCACCACATGCTCGTTGATGTCCTTGAAGGTCCGGATCAGGGGGATCGCCGCGGCGATCTGGCGGGTGGCGTCACGGAGCACTCCGGCCAGCCGCTGGGCCTGGGACATCGGCGCCTCGATCTTGTACAGCCCGAGATAGTCGGCGACCTCCTCGATGAAGTCGACGATGTCGTCGAGCGCCGAGGTCAGAAGGAGGATGTCCTCGCGGTCGATCGGGGTGACGAACGTCTGGTTCAGCCGCTTGATCACATCGTGGGTGATGTGATCGCCCTCGTGCTCGGCGGCCCGGATATCCCTGGCCAGGCCCGCGCTCTCGGGGTAGCTCGCGAGCATCTCGTCGAGTAGTTCGGCCGCGTGCACGATGTTCGCGCCCGCTCGCTCGAACAGGTCGAAGAACTCGCGGTCTGAGCCCCGGAGGAGATTCGCGATCGACGCCACTTCCGCCTCGTAGCATAGGTGGAGATGAAGATCCCGACCGAAAAAGCCGGAGGCTGACGTGGCCTACCGCGCAGGGGAGGCCAGGCAACAGCTGCTCGACGACATGGCCACCGCCGCCGATCAGCTCGCGCTGTCGGTCGCTGCGCTGACCGAGGCCTACGAGGAACTCGACGAGCAGACCGCCGATCACCTGGAAGCCGAACTGTTCCGCCCCGTCCAACATGCCTACGGGCGCCTGCGCCGCACCCACTCCGAGTTCGCCGAGCGATACCGCCTGCCGACGAGAACCTTCGAGCGCAGCAGCGGCGGACAGCACTCGGGCGACCCCCGGGTCTACGTCGAGCGCGCGGTCGAGGCGATCGAACGCGCCGACCAGATCCTGGCCGAGCTCCAGGACTCGATGATGCCGGTCGAGGTCGGAGACCGTGAGCTTCGCGAAGGCCTCTCCGAGACCCGCGAGACCATCGCGGAGCTACCCGCCAAGGCCCGCAGGCTGATGCGAGCCCAGGGGCGCTAACAGACGCCCGGTCGGATGCCGGGCGGTGGAATGAGCCGAGCGCGCGGAGCGGTCTCCCGGACTCTCAGGGAGCGGAACGCGCGAGGCCCGGAGCCGGATGCGGTTA
>DATFDC010000251.1:0-6538 GCA_035252415.1 Solirubrobacteraceae bacterium | reverse complement strand
CCCACGACCCCGTACGCGACGCCCCCGACGATCCACAGCACGGTCGCGCCCGTGTGAAGCGCAGGGAGATCCTCGTGAGCGGCGATCCGGGCGGCCAGGATCGCCAGCCCCTCGGTCGCCACGACGGTCAGCAGCCACTCGCCGCGCGGCTTTCGCCCGCCGCCCCGGCCGTGCTCGGCGGCCACCGCGGCGAGGATCAGCATCCACGCCACCCAACCGCAGGCCAGCAGGACGGCCGCGATGACCAGCCCCAGGTTCCCCGATTCCGCAATGCGGACCCCGAGCACGGTCTGGTCGGCCACGAAGCCCAGCGCATGAAAGCCCTGGCCGGGCTGCGCGGCCCTACGGATCAGCGTGAGCGGATGACGGGCGAGCCACAGATCCAGCGCGGCCAGCAAGACGAACGCCGCGACCGCCACCCACAGCAGCACGAGCGACAGCACCTCCAAGCGCACGCTGCGAGCGGCGATCGACACGATCGCTGTGGCCATGACCACGTTGAACGCCCCGGCCCACGGCCGCCCGTGGAACCTCGAGAACACAGCGTGCGTCGATTGGGTCGAGGCTGTCATTCAACTGACTCGACGAAATGTCGTGTCACGATACTGTCTACCCCGTGGAGCTGACACAGGCCGACTTCGAACATCTGCTCCGCCTCAGAACCGGGCTGAGGCGGTTCTTGCACTGGAGCGAGGAGCAGGCGAAGACGGCTGGGTTGACCTCCGCGCAACACCAACTGCTCCTGGCCGTGCGCGGCCACCCCGGCGGGGTCTCGCCGACGATCGGCGAGATCGCCGACTCTCTGGTCCTGCGCCACCATTCGGCCGGCGAGCTGATCGATCGCGCCGAAGCCGCGGGGCTGGTCGTGCGCAGCCCCGATCCGACCAACGGGACGCAGGTCCGAGTGTCGCTGACCGACGCCGGACGGGCCAAGCTGACTCGGCTGGCCGAAACCCACCTGGCCGAGCTCACTCACCTGGCGCCGACCATGCGCACCCTGTGGGAGGCGCTCGAGGCCAACGCGGCCAGCGCGCCGCGGAGCCTCGCCGTGCAGGCCGGTCGATCTCCCTCGCTCACCGCCTAGGCATGTCCGAATCAGCTCGGTCAAACGCGCGAGCGGTGGAGCGCGCCCGCCATCTGGGCGATTTCACGCTCACCGCGCGAGTCCTTCAGATCTGTGGGCTCGCGCTGCCGGTCGGCTTCCTGGCCGCGCTCGCCGCGTGGTGCCTGCTCCGGCTGATCGGCCTGTTCACGAACCTGTTCTTCTACGGCCGGTGGGAGACGAAGCTGGTCGCTCCCGGCGCCGGGCCTCACTCGTGGCTGCTGATCCTGTTCCTGCCCATCGCCGGCGGGCTGGTGGTGGGGCTGATGGCGCGGTTCGGCTCAGAGAAGATTCGCGGGCACGGCATGCCGGAGGCGATCGAGGCGATCCTGACCCGGGGCAGCCGCGTCGAGCCGCGGGTGGCGATCCTGAAGCCGATCTCGGCCGCGATCTCGATCGGCTCGGGCGGACCGTTCGGCGCCGAGGGCCCGATCATCATGACTGGCGGTGCCCTGGGCTCGGTGCTCGCGCAGCACCTCGAGCTGACCGCCGACGAGCGCAAGACGCTGCTGGTCGCGGGCGCCGCGGCGGGGATGGCGGCCACCTTCAACGCGCCGCTGGCCTCGGTGCTCCTCGCTGTGGAGCTGCTCCTGTTCGAATGGCGCCCGCGAAGCATGCTGCCGGTGGCCACGGCGGTCGCGGTCGCCACGGTGACCCGGGTTCATCTGCTCGGCGCCGGCGCCGTGTTCGCCGTCCCGGCCGTGGCGCTGCACTTCTCGACCTCGGACTACGTGTTGTGCGGCGTGATCGGGGTGGCGACCGGTGCGCTCGGGGCCGTGCTCACCGCGCTCGTCTACGCCGCGGAGGACGCGTTCACGAAGCTGCCCGTGCACTGGATGTGGTGGCCGGCGATCGGCGGGCTGATCATCGGTCTCGGCGGCATCGCCGAGCCGCGAGCGCTCGGCGTCGGCTACGACGTGATCCGGGAACTGCTCACCGGCCGTGCCGCGATGTCGCTGATCGTCGGCATCTTCATCGTGAAGTCGCTGATCTGGTCACTGTCGCTCGGCTCGGGGACCTCCGGCGGCGTGCTGGCTCCGATGTTCATGATCGGCGGCGCCTTCGGGGCGCTCCTCGCGCCGCTGCTCCCGCAGGTCGCGCCTGGGTTCTGGCCGCTCGTGTGCCTGGCCGGCGTGATCGGAGGGGTCATGCGCGCGCCGTTCACCGCCGTGGTGTTCTCGGCCGAGCTGACCGGACGCTGGGAGGCCGTGCTGCCGCTCCTGATCGCCGCCACCGGCGCCTACCTGTTCACCGCGCTCACGCTCAAGCGGTCGGTGCTGACCGAGAAGGTGGCGCGCCGCGGGTTTCATCTCACGCGCGAGTACGACGTCGATCCGCTGGCCATCCTGTTCGTTCGCGAAGTGATGGACACCGAGGACATCGTCGTCTACCACGTACGCGACCGGCTCTCCGACGTGCTCGCCGAGTTCCTCCGCCACGGCACGCAGCTGACCGCGGTCGCGCAACGCCAGCGCATCTATCCGGTCACCGGCCCCGACCTGGAGCTGGTCGGGGTGGTGACGCGACGCGATCTCCTCGGGGCTTCGCACGCCAACGGCGACGGCTCGGGTGAGGAGACCATCGGCGATGTGATGAGCGAGCACCTGGCCACCGCGTATCCCGACGAGACGCTTCGCGACGTGGCCTACCGGATGGCCGAGCATGGAGTGACCCGCATGCCGGTGATCGCGCGCGGCCCGGGACGCCAGATCGTCGGGATCGTCACGCTGCCCGCGATGCTGGCCGGGCGGCTCCGTGACCTCCAGGAGGAGCGCGACAGCGAGCGAGTGCTGCAGATCGCGCGCCCGCGGCATGGCATGGACTCGGGTTTGCGCTCGGTTAACGGAGACCGTTCACGCTGACGCTGCGTTGCGTAGTAGTGAAGTTGGCCCCGAGCGATCAGCCGCGCCGTCATTGTTTGAGTTCTGACAGCGTGTACGGGACGGTAAGCATAGGCTGAACGCCGGTCTCAAGGAGCAGCGAAGGAGGAGAAGATGCCCGGTTTCCGGTTGGGGATCTACGTGTTCAAGGACGCGGAGATCGTGGACTTCGCGGCGCCCTACGGCGTGTGGTCGGTGGCCCGGCGATATGACCCCGAGCTCGACGCGTTCCTGATCGCCGACGCGATGCGCCCGGTGCAGGCGCAGGCCGGATTCACCGTGCTCCCGAACTACTGCTTCGACGATCGGCCCGCCATGGACGCGTTCCTGATCCCGGGCGGGTTCGGCACCCGTCAGGAGCTGTACAACCGCCGGCTGCACGAGTTCATCAGCTCGCTCGGCGAGGACACGCTGCTGACCAGCGTGTGCACCGGCTCGTGGGTGTACGGGAGGATGGGCCTGCTCGACGGGTTGCCGGCGACCAACCGCAAGGAGCCCGACAAGGTCGAGTCCGGTCCGGCCGGCAAGGTGCCGATCGACCGGCTGGCCGAGATCGCGCCGTCGTGCCGGATCAGCCGCGCCCGGGTGGTCGACGCCGGGCGGATCGTCACCGCGGGCGGCATCACCTCGGGGATGGAGATGGGCTTCCACCTGCTGCGGCGCGCTGGATACTCCGACGAGTTCGTGGCCGAAATCGCCCGGGTCATGGAGTACTCGGCCGCCTACGACGTGTACCGCGACGACATCGAGACCGCGCAGGTCTCGGCCGCGCTGTGAGCACGACCGATTCCCCCGACGTCCTGATCGTCGGCGGGAGCCTGGTCGGTCTGAGCACTGCCGTCCTGCTCCGGCAGCACGGGGTCGACTGCCTGGTCGTCGAGCGTCACACCGGCACCGCGATTCATCCCCGGGCGGGTCACTTCCAGCTGCGCACGGTGGAAATCCTGCGGTCGATGGGCTTGGAGGACAGCGTCCGGCGGGCAGGCGAGCGGGTCTACCACCCTGATGGCGGGATCAACAACGTCGAGTCGCTGGCCGGCCGCGAGATCGCGAGCTACTTCCCGAACCTGAACGCCGGAGTGGACGAGTTCAGCCCGACCGTCCGCCTGTTCATCAACCAGGACGACCTCGAGCCGATCCTGCGGACGCGGGCCGAGGAGCTGGGGGCCGAGCTCAGCTACCGGACCGAGTGCACATCGCTTGAGCAGGACGCCGGCGGCGTGACGGCAACGCTCCGGGACCTCGAGGCTGGCGATTCGGAGCGGACCGTCCGCGCACAGTACGTGGTCGCCGCCGACGGGAACCGCAGCCCGACCCGCGGACGCCTGGGCATCGGGATGCGCGGGCACGGACTGCTGTCCAACAGCGTCACGATCTACTTCCGCGCCGAGGTCGACCTGGCGCCGCTGCTCGAGGGCCGCTACCAGGGGGTCAACTACGTCACCAACCCCGTCCTGCGCGGTTTCTTCCGACTGGATCGATCCGGCAACCGGGGCTTCCTGGTCGTCAACCTGGTCGGCGACACGGCGCGGCCGGAGATCGTGGAGGCGTACCCCGACGCACCGTGGGCGAACGTGGCCGAGAACATCACCGAGCAGCGCGCGCTCGAGTTGCTGCGCGCGGCGATCGGCGTTCCCGACATCCCGGTGGTGATCGAGGACATGGCCAAGTGGCGCGCGGAGGCTGACAGCGCCGAGCGCTATCAGGACGACCGTGTGTTCCTCGCCGGAGACGCCGCCCACGTCGTGCCCCCCAACGGCGGCTTCGGTGGCAACACCGGCGTGCAGGACGCGCACAACCTGGCCTGGAAGCTGGCGCTCGTGGTTCGCGGAGTTGCCGGACCGGGACTGCTCGACACCTACGACGAGGAGCGCCGCCCGATCGGGGAGCTCACCGTGGAGCAGGCCTACGCGAGGTATGTCACCCGAGTGGCGCCGTACCTCGGGACGGAGGGCATGCAGCCTCTGGTCGACGACTTCTCGATGGAGATCGGCTACCGATACAACTCGGCCGCGGTGGTGCTCGACCCCGACGACGACCGGGCGCTGCACCAGCACCCGCGCGAGTCGAAGGGACGCCCGGGATCGAGAGCACCGCACATCTTCATCGAACGCGACGGCGAACGGATCTCGACCTTGGATCTGTTCGGACGTGGCTTCGTGCTGCTGGCGGCGGCGGACGGCGAGGCGTGGCGAAGCGCGACGCTGGCGGCGGCCGAGGAGGTCGGGCTGCCGGTCGACTGCCACGTGATCGCCGAGCCGGAGTTCCCCGACGCCTACGGCATCACCGCCGCCGGCGCCGTGCTCGTCCGGCCCGACGGAGTGGTCGGGTGGCGCGCACCCGATGGGACCGGCGCCTCACCGGCCACTGTGCAGGACGCGCTGAGAACGCTGCTGTGCCGTACAAAAGGA
Source organism: Solirubrobacteraceae bacterium (assembly GCA_035252415.1). Classification (GTDB taxonomy): domain Bacteria; phylum Actinomycetota; class Thermoleophilia; order Solirubrobacterales; family Solirubrobacteraceae; genus Palsa-465. The sequence goes on along the minus strand of DATFDC010000251.1, from coordinate 1,145 downwards.
GAGACATGACGACCGTTTACCGCTCTGACACCGTGGGGTCCCTGCTGCGCCCGGAGTACCTCGTCCGCGCACGCACGCAGTTCGAATCCGGCGAGCTGGCACCCGACGCGTACAAGGTGATCGAAGACCGCGCGGTCGACCAGGTCATCGCGATGCAGGAGGGCGCCGGCATGGACGTGGTGACCGACGGCGAGTTGCGCCGTCACACGTTCATCGACCAGCTGCTCGAGGCGGTCGAGGGCCTCACCCCGGACCCCTCGGGGCAGCCCAGCGACCACATCCCGGTGCCATTCCACGACGAGGGTGGCTCGGAGCAGAGCGTGTTCGCGATCCCGATCTCGGTGAGCGACAAGATCAAGCGCAAGCGGATGATGACGGTCGAGGAGTACGCGTACGCGCGCGCACGTGCGCGGCGGCCGGTCAAGGTCACGCTGCCGAGCCCGTTGATGCTGTTCCTGGCGTGGTCGCCCTCACGCACGCGCGAGGCCTACAGCGATCCGTTCGACCTGTTCGCCGACGGGATGACGCTGATGCGCGAGGAGGCGCAGGAGCTGGCGCGGATGGGCTGCACGTACATCCAGGTCGATGCCCCGGACTTCGGGCAGCTCGTGGACGAGTCCCAGCAGCGGCTTTGGGAGGAGGCGGGAATCTCGTTCGAGCGGGTGCTGACCGACGGTGCGGACATGCTCAACGAGGTGGCAAGCGTTCCCGGAGTGACGTTCGGGCTGCACATGTGCAAGGGCAACTACGACAGCCACTGGATCGCCACCGGCGGCTACGACTCGGTGGCCGACCGCCTGTTCCCGCGGCTGGGCAACTACGACCGGATCCTGCTCGAGTACGAGAACGAGCGCTCCGGCTCGTTCGAGCCGCTGAAGAACGTGCCCGACGACAAGATCGTCGTGCTCGGGCTGGTGTCCTCGAAGTTCGACGAGCTGGAGTCACCCGACGAGTTGATCGGGCGCATCGATGAAGCGGCGAAGTTCTACCCGCGCGACCAGCTTGCGCTGTCCACGCAGTGCGGCTTCGCCTCGGCCGGCCCGGGCAACGCGATCAGCGAGGACGCCGAGGAGAAGAAGCTCCAGCTGATCGCGGAGGTGGCCGCCCGGGCGTGGGGGTGATGTCGACGACGGGCTACGCGAGCA
>DATFDC010000250.1:0-8006 GCA_035252415.1 Solirubrobacteraceae bacterium | reverse complement strand
CCGGCGGGCGAAAGACGCGCTGGCGGCGGCCGAAGGGCTGCACCGGCGCGCCTCTCGCTGACACCAGTCAGCACAGCGTCCCACTCACCCAATCCCCATGCGCCGATGTATAGGGGTCACAAAGGGTGTCAGCTACCCCGGGAAGGGTGTCAGTCGCGGCCGCGCCTCGATCGGGAATGGGGTGTCAGATGGCCCCCGCACGCCCTCCCTCTCTACGTTCGGGAGGGGGTTCGGGGAGAAGGACGCGCTTCCCGCGCCTACGGTCCGGGTCCTGACGACCGACCCCGCCGGCCAGCCCATCGCACCAGCCGACCGAGCTGCGACGCCGGCGCGCCCAGGTCGCTGAAGGGGAGGGGTCCGAAGGGTCGCAGCGTCGCGCGTCGCGGTCGCTGGTGCCCGACGCCGGCGTCGAGCCTGACCAGAGCCGTTGGGCGCCCGATCGGCGCCAGGACGGCCGTCACAGCGCGCCACTCTACTCGCCCTGCACCCTCGCTGACGAGGGCCGAGAGGGGGCGTCGCCGCACCATAACTCCCGACGACCGGACAGGGGTTACGATCCGCGCATGGCGCAGACCGTCCCGGCAATCGTCGTCTCCCTCCTGCGTCCGGTGGGCACCTGCCTGGTGGCGGGCGCCCTGAAGACGCTGTACGACTACCAGGCCACCCAGCGATGGGGGCCGGCGCTGGTCGACGGTGGCATCACCCTGCTGGTGGCCGCGGCCGCCTGGCTGGGCTGGAACGGCGCGGCCGCCGGGATCGGCGCGGCTCGCACCAAGGCGTGAGGCAGTGGCGGCCAGCGTTCGGGAGCGGCTGCGGCGGGCGATCGGGCAGGCCCAGGCCGTGCTCGACATGGTCGAGGACGGCCGCGAGTGCACCGAGCTGCTCGACCAGCTGAGGGCCTGTCGCGCGTACCTGCGCTCGGCCGAGGTCCTGATCGTCCAGGAGCACGCGCAGACGTGCATGTCGGGCGTCGACGATGAGGACCTGGTGCGCGAGCACGTGCGGGTGCTCCGTCGCTTCAGCCGGTCGTGATCGAGCTGCCCTGCGACCTGGTCGTCACACTGGCCAGCGGAGAGCAGCGGCGCTTCCCCGGCGTGAGCCGCGACGGCGTGCCGTCGTGGCACGTGGCGACCGAGCGCGGCCAGCTGGTCGTGTGGCCGCAGCTCGGCGAGGCCGACAGGGTGACGTTCGGGCCCGGCGAGTGGACGGAGGCGAAGCGGGTCTAGAGCCGCACAACGCCGATGCCGCCCCACCACGTCGGCTCGGCGATGAACTCCCAGGTCTGGAGCAGCGCGCCGGCGTCGTGCTTGATCTCGGCCCAGAGACGCTCGACGCCCATGTCGGGGTCCCGGTGGTGGCAGATGTCGTGGAACGCGACCAGCCCCCCGTTGCGTCGCACGAGGGGCGAGTAGAGCTCCCAATCCCGACGGACGCCGGCGTAGGTGTGATCGCCGTCGATGAACAGGAAGTCGATCGGCCTTCCCTCGACGCAGCCACGCAGCGCGTCCACCGTCGCCGGGTCGTGCGAGTCGCGCGGGATGACGTACGTGCCGTCGGGCGTGGGCCGGACCTCGTGGACGCCCACGCCGGACTCGATCCCGAGCACGCTGCTGGTCGTGACCTGACGCCAGGCCCAGAGCGTGCCGCCGTGGTAGACGCCGATCTCGACCGAGCGCACGGGGCGGCGGCGGCAGAGCAGCTCGAGCAGCTCGGCGAGCTCGGCCGGCTTCTGGACGGCGCCGTTGCGGACCGCCGTGTAGGCGATCTCCTCAGGGGTCATGGTCAGGGCGCGAGGCGTCGTCACGCGGCGACCTTGGTGATCCACATCTGCCGGGGCGGCCGCCGATAGATGGCGACGAACTCGTGCTCGCGCAGCTCCGACACAGCACGCCGGAGCGCGTCGCGGTCGCCCCCGATGTCGCGCATGTGCTCGTTCGACAGATCGACCTCGGCGCCCACGTACATGAGCGTGCATTGCGAATAGAACGAGCTCGGCATCCAGACCGGCTGCTGGGTGAGCGCGATCAACGTCACGCGCCGCGAGCGGCCGCGCTGCCAGATGTTCTCGACGACCCCGCGCAGGCCGAGCCCGAACTCGTTCGCCGTGTCGGTGAAGGCGCGCGTCTCATCCAGGACCAGGAGCCAATCGCCCTGCTTGTACGCGCGATCGAGGGCGCCGCCGGCGACGCGCCGGGCGCGCTCGAGGCCGCCGGTGCTGCGCCGGCTGGCGTCGAACTCCCACTCCGGGACCAGCAGCCGGTAGATGCGGGATTCGTCGTCCTGGGGGCCGCTGCCGCGCTCCTCATCGGGGAACTCGCGCACCGGCCGGCCGAGCCCGGCGAGCGTGGGATCGTCGCCTTTGACGTCGAAGTAGAGCGTTCGATAGTCGGTCCAGAGCGGCAGCAGGCCGTAGCGGGTCAGGTAGGACTTGCCGCCGCCGGTCTGCACGACGCCGCTCACGTGCATGCCCGCTTCCCAGTGGTGATCGAGCCAGGCGCGGTGCTGCGCCCACGGGATCCGCGGCGCGACGGCGGCCTCGTCACCAGTGGACGTGTTTGACGCGGGCATCGTGCACCTCGTGCACCTCGATGTTGTGACGGCTGGCGGCGTCGAACACGGCACCGTCGACGTGGGGATAGCGCACCGTCGCCAGGCCGGGCATGCGTTCGTAGAGCAGGCGGGGCAGCCATGTGCAGCCGAGTCCGCGCGTGGTCATCGCGTCCTCGCCGATGAGGCCGTACCCCATGTAAGTCGCGACCCAGATCACGTTCGGTCGTGCCTCGACGCACGCTTCCATCGCCTCGATGTCGCCAGGATCGATCGCGTTGTCCCACTCTACGTTCACGTATCCGGGCTCGGTTGAGTGCCTGAACACCTCCGCGATCGCCAGACCGTAGAGGTCATCCACGATCTCGCAACGGGCCAGCCGGTCGACCACGTAGGACGCGCCCGGCCGCGTCCACTTCGGGTACATCCGTACCCACAGGCGCCTCACGCGGCGCCGTTCGAGTGCGCGGCCGCGGCCATGTGCCGAAGCCTGGCCTCGATCTCCGCATCCTCGCGCGCCACGTGCTGGAGCACGTCGGGGATGAACATCGACTCGGCCGGCTCCGAGATCGGCGTCTCGATGCCGACGGAGGCCGCGGCCGCGACCACGTGCGTACCGATCACCGCGCCCAGCGCGCCGCCCACGAACAGGCCGTTGAACGCGTTCACTGCGCGCATGACGGTGGGGTTCTGGGCGGCGTAGCCCATCAGGACCTCGGCCGTCATGTCGGCTCGCAGCTGGACGGCGTAGGCGAGATGGGTGTCGATCGCCGGCGGCTTGCCGGTGGTCACGTGCCGCAGCTTCAGCATGTACAGGGCGCCGTGGAGGAGCTGGCCCACAGTCCGGATGTTCCCGGCCAGATCCTTGCCGACGGCGACCAGGTCGACCGGAGGCGGCGCCGGCGGCCCGGGCGGAGCGATTGGCTCGGCGGCCGGCTTGGGCGCCTCCCGCCGCGGCTTGTCCTGGTAGGCCGGCTGGCGGTGCCCCTTGTGCTTGATGCCGGTGTGCGAGCGAAGACTGTGCTCGGATCCCCCGACGAAGTCGCAGTACGGGCACTGCCAGGTGCCCGGCGGCTCAGTCCCCGAAAAGCCAGTGGGGCCGCTTGGACTGCTCGGGCTTGCCGCCGGCGTCTCCAGCTCCACCGTCACCGCTCGCCTCCTCCTCTGGCTTCTCCGCCGGCTTCGGCGGCGTCGGCTGCGATCCCGCCGCCGAGTTGATGCCGAGCTCGCGCAGGCCGGCCGCCACGCCGCGGCCGACGGCTGACGCGAAGCGGTCGAAATCCGGCAGGGCCGGGGCCTGCTCGGCGGGCCTGCTCGCTGGTGGCGCCGGCTGCTGCTCGGGCTCCTGATCCGGCTGCTGCTCGGGATCTTCGTCGGGCATCTTCGACCTCCTCACAGGCCCAGGAACCGCCGCGCCACGGGGTGCCGTTCGGCGGCGTCCAGGAGCCGGTTGAGCCTGCGGAGCGTGGGCCGGCTCTCGTCTACGAAGATCGCCAGGTGATCGAGCCTGGCCCAGATCGCCGCCAGCTCGTCCCTGTCCTCGCCGAACCGAGGTCGCGGCCAGGGCCCGGGCGCGACCAGCTCGGCGACGTCCTCCGACCTCTGCGGGCCCTCCTCAGGCATGCGGGAAGCATAGGCCGCGCCGATGGATCCTGGCGGACGTGCCCTATGCTTCCGCGCATGGGCATCGAGCTCCACGCCGAGCTGGACCTGGGGGCGAAGATCGGGGACCTGCAGCAGTCCGTGGACCAGCTGCGCAAGGCGATCGCGCTCCCGGTCAACGTCCGCACGCTGGTCCAGCAGGCGACCACGCCCACCGGAGTGAGTGCGCCGTTCTTGATCAAGCTGGGCGGCCCCTCGGTCGCGGTGATCTGGGACGTGCGCTCGGTGGTCCTGGTCGGCGCCGACGACCACACCGCCGTCGCCAACGTGACCGGCGCCGTCTACGCCGGCCAGCTGAACGCGCAGGGTGTGGTGCTGCCCGATCTGCGCTGGCCAGGGCTGACGGTCCCGTCGGCGCAGACCTTCAACGCCCAGGTGGTCGCGCAGACCAATCAGCAGCTGTACGTCGCGCTCAGCGGCTCCGGCCTCTCCGCCGGACAGAGCTACCTGGTGACCGCGGTGGTGATCGAGGTCCAGGTCGAGGACGCTCCCCGCTACTTCAGCTGATGGCCGTTCCCTTCGATCGGGTCTGGTCCGCCACCGCCGACGCCAACGGCAACGCCACCGTCACACTGACGCCCTTCACGGCCTACGCCTCCACGTTCATCGTGGCAGGGCAGACGAAGGGAAACCCGATCTGGGCCATCAGCAAGAACGGCAACTTCCTGCTGCCCGGCGCGGGTCCGCAGGTCGCCCTGGGCTCCGTGTACTTCAAGGCGATGGAACAGCTGACGATCACGGTCACCGGCGCTCAACCGGGTGCCTCGATCCTGGGCACGATCTGGGGTCAGATGAGCACGACCGTCGACGGCAGCGATCTGGTGACGTCGCTGCAGCAAACCCAGCTGAGCGGTTCCTTCCCGACCTTCAGCAATCAGATCGTGCTCGGAACTTTGAGCGGTCCGGCCAACACCTCGCAAGAGGAGATCTTCACCGTACCTGTCGGTACGCAGAGCATCGGCTACCTCGTCCGCTCCGACCACGGTAATGACACTCCCGGCAGCATCACGATCACCGGACAGACGTCGGACAATGAGTATTTCGCGACGGTCGCACAGTCGAACATCGGCGGCCCTCAATGGGCGCCCTTCGCGGCCACCGACTCGGCGGTCCTTGTCCAAATGGACACCAACTCCGCGAATCCGAGCGCCATCGACGTCCTGGCGTCGCCGTTCGTTCAGACGGTGGACGTGACCACCGACTTCGAGACCGCGCTGACCGTCACGATTCACGATCCGCAGGTCGTCGGACGTGCAGCGAGCGTGATCAACGAGGGGAGTCGTGGGAACGCACTCGCGGTCACGACCGAGCTCATGCAGCCACTGATCTGGGAGCCGGGAGGCGCTACGAGCGTCGAGGTGGCGAACGCGCTGGTCAACGGTGGGACGGTGACGCCGATCGCCGGCGTCGCCGGCGAGAGCATCTACGTCTTCCTGATCGCGCTCGGCTTCGACGCGTCGAGCGCCGGCAACGATCTGCAGATCCTGGAGGGCGGCGCCGGCGGCACCAGCCGCGGCCGCATCTCGGCCGCCAGCGTGAACCCGCCGGCGCAGTGGTGGGGCGGCCGCCAGTTCGGCGCCGGGAACGGGCTCACGCTGAAGGCGAACGGCGCCGCCCTCACCCCCCGCGGCGTCATCGTCTACAAGCAGGGCTGACGGGGCCATGGGCCTGGAGGAGTGGCGCAACGTCGACCTCCAGACCCTGCTGTACCAGACGACGGAGGCGGCCGGCCCGCTCAATGTCTGGTACGGCCTCTTCCTGCTCGGTTCCTTCCCCTGGCACACGCACGCCCACGTGGACGAGCGCGGGAACGCCCATCTCCTCGATCTGCGCACCGGCCGCTGGTTCCGAGAGTTCGCGGCCGGCACCTGGACGGTGATCAACCACTCTCGGCGCACCTGAAACCCCCCCTACCCGTATAGGGGTCCTTGACAGGCATCGGAGACTGTGCGCATGCCCACCCACCTGCCCGCGAGCGGCGCCCACGTCCTGTGGGTGGTCGCGGTCGTGGCCGCGACCAACATCGCGGTCAGGACGTGGACCGGCGTCCATCCGGATTCGGCCTTCGCGAAGGCGTTGGCCTTCGCCTTCTGAGGAGGTCCCATGCCGTCCCCCGGCGTCTCAGCTCTCCAGGCGGCCAACCCCGCCACCTCCACCGTCGCCCGCGCCAACCAGACGACCGTCACCCCGGTCGCCGCCAACGCGCCGTTCATCCGGCAGAGCAGGCAGGCCCAGCAGCTGGGCTTCGTCACCGCCGGCGTCGTGTTCGGGGGCACCGTCACCCAGCAGCTCAGCGCCGTCGGCGGCTACCTGCGGGCGCTCTCGCTGACGGTGACGGCGACGGGCGGCTCGGGCACCAGCACGGTGGCGCTCCAGGCGGACGCGCCCTGGAATCTGTTCCAGACCGTCCAGTTCAAGGACCCCACCGGCCAGCCGATCTACCAGGTCGACGGCTTCTCGCTCTACCTGATCAACCTGCTCTCGGGCATGTGCGGCCAGGGCGGCACACAGAACCCGACGACCGACGTCGTCTACTCGGCGCCGACCACGGGCGCCTCGGCGAGCGGCAACTTCACGCTGCGGCTGTACATCCCGCTCGAGTTCGACTCGGCGGCGTACTGCTGCCTGGCGGACATGAACGCGGCGGCGATGCCGCTGCTGACGCTGATCCTCAACGGCAGCAGCGCGTTCTACTCGACGGCGCCGAACACGGCGGCGCCGACCATGCAGATCCAGTGCAACGAGCTCTTCTGGACGATCCCCCAGGCCAACCCGACGGCGGCGCCGCCGGACATCGGGTCGAGCACGCAGTGGAACGTCGTCTCGGGCGGCCAGCAGCCGACCACGAGCGCGAACCTGCGCGTGCAGCATCCCTCGCCCGGCACCTACATCCACACGCTGATCGCCGTCCTCCGCGACTCCACGAACGCGCGCATCAACGCGTACCCGACCTCGGATCTCACGCTCTGGGTCGACAACTTCCCGTACCTGTCGACGGAGCTGCTGAGCGAGCGCCAGGACAAGATCTACCGGCAGGTCGAGATCCCGATCGCCGTCTCGGACCAGGGCGTCGCCACCGTCCAGACCACCACGCCGTTCAGCGGCAACGTGAAGACGGCGGGCGTGATCGCCTACAGCTTCCGGTCCAGCGTCCAGGAGGAGGTCTCGAGCGCCGACAACCACGACCTGCTGCTGTCGACGACGCCGGCCACCAAGCTGGAGATCGGCGGCACCTGGGGAACGGTGACGAACTCGCCGGCGACGCTCTCGTTCATCACGGGCTGGCTCTACCCGGCGAACCCGGCGGCCATCCCCTACACGCACCTGGCGGCGTAGGCGGCGATGGCACTGCGCGCCAGCGGCAGGGTCGCCGCACAGACAGACCTGACGGTCGGATCGGCGGGCGGCGGCATCACCCAGGCGCCGCCCGTCAACGGCAACACGGCCGCCGGCGGCATCGCCGGCGCGCTCGGCCAGGTCGACGCCAACGGCTGGGTCTGGGTGATCTTCGGCGCCTCGGTGCTGTACCTGGTGGGCGCCTACATCATGCTGGGGCGCTACCGCGTCCCGCTCTGAGGAGTGACATGGGAAAGGTGCTGGACCACAAGGCGACCTGGTTCCTGCTCGGCGGGCTGGCGATGTACTTCGCCTACCCGTACGTCCGGGCCATGATCCCGGGCCGCCAGTCGAGCTGAGCAGAGGCGAGAGAGGGGGCGGCGTGGTCGTCCTGGGCATCTGGCTGCTGGAGCTGGGCTATGCCGTCGTCTACCGCGGACTCTGCGCGTGGGGCGGAGCCA
>DATFDC010000249.1:0-13477 GCA_035252415.1 Solirubrobacteraceae bacterium | reverse complement strand
GCCTGCTGTTCCTTGATCAGCTCGAGCTTCTTCTCGGGAGTCGCTTCCGCGAGGAAGTCATCGACGCCGGATTCCTCGGCGATCTTGGCCGCGGTGAGCCGGTTGTCGCCGGTGATCATGATCGTGCGGATGCCCATCGCGCGGAGGTGGTCGAAGCGCTCGCGCATGCCCTCCTTGATCGTGTCCTTGAGGTAGATGACGCCCATGACCTGCGAGTCGCGGGCGACCGCGAGCGGGGTGCCGCCCTCGCGCCCGATGCGGTCGAGCACGGGCTGAAGCTCGGCGGGAGCCCGCCCGCCCTCGTCATCGACGAACCTGATGACTGCGTCGCCGGCCCCTTTGCGCAACCGCCGGCTGTCGAAGTCGACGCCGCTCATCCGGGTCTGCGCGGTGAACGGGACGAACTCGGCGTGCAGGTCGGCCATGTCGTGCTCGCGGATGCCGTACTGCTTGGCCAGGACCACGATCGACCGTCCCTCGGGCGTCTCGTCGGCCAGCGATGCCATTTGGGCGACTTCGGCCAGTTCGGCCTCCGAGACGCCCGGCATTGGGATGAACTCGCTGGCGAGCCGGTTGCCGATCGTGATCGTCCCGGTCTTGTCGAGCAGCAGCACGTCCACGTCGCCCGACGCCTCGACGGCACGTCCAGAGAGGGCCAGCACGTTGCGCCGCACCAGCCGGTCCATGCCGGCGATCCCGATCGCTGAGAGCAGCGCGCCGATCGTGGTCGGTATCAGCGCGACGAGCAGAGAGATCAGCGTGGTCTCTGAGATGACTGTGTGGGCGAACAGCCCGAACGGGCGGAGCGTCGCCACGACGACGATGAAGATCAGGGTCAGGCCCGCCAGGAGGATGTTCAAGGCGATCTCGTTGGGCGTCTTGCGGCGCTCGGCGCCCTCGACCAACGCGATCATCCGGTCAAGGAACGAGTGGCCCGGCTCCTGGGTGATCTCGACGACGATCCGATCGGACAGCACCCGCGTGCCGCCGGTCACCGCGCTGCGATCCCCGCCGGACTCGCGGATGACCGGCGCCGACTCGCCCGTGATCGCCGACTCGTCCACGGAGGCGATCCCTTCAATCACAGTGCCGTCGCCTGGGATCAGCTCACCGGCGGTGACGACCACGATGTCGCCGCGGCGCAGCTCGGACGCCTTCTTCTCAGTTCCGTCCTCGAGCCGCGCCACCGTCTCCTCGCGCATCGTGCGCAGCGTGTCGGCCTGCGCTCGCCCGCGGCCTTCGGCGAACGCCTCGGCCATGTTGGCGAACACCACGGTCAGCCATAGCCAGACCGAGATCACGAACGTGTACCAACCGGGGTCGTTGCCGCCGAGCGCCTTGCCTCCGAATACCTGGATGCACCAGGTGACGGTGGTGATGACGGCGCCGACCTCGACGACGAACATCACCGGGTTGCGGATCTGCACGCGCGGGTCGAGCTTGAGGATGCTGTCGATGAGGGCGCGTCTGACGATCTCCGGCTGGAACAGTGAGACGGCACGCCGCTCGGTGGAGCGGGTCTGCGGTCGCTCTTCTCGGGGTGCGGTCACGGTCATGCCTGCCCTCCTGTTGTGCGGTCGAGGGCGAGGTTGAGCTGCAGCACGTCCACGCCCGGCTCACCGGAGAACCCAAGGCCACGGCCGGTCGTGTACTGCGAGACCATGTGCAGCACAGTGGACATCGGCAGGTGGCGCACCGCGGCGATCCGGTGCGCCTGGATGTCGGCGTTGGCCAGCGAGATGTCGGGATCGATGCCCGACGCCGAGGTGTTCGCCGCGTCGACGGGAACGTTGGCCGACGACAGCCCAGCGTCATACTGCTTCTCGAGCGCCAGGTAGGCCTTGATGTTCGCCGCGATTGCCTGCTCGGTCGCCACGTTGTTGGGTCCGAGGTTCGAGAACGTCGTTGCGGCGGCGTTGTTGTGCGGCACCGTCGCAGAGGGACGCGTCTGGAAGTAGCGGGGATCCGGGACTGTCACCGGATTGCCGTTCTTGTCGACAACCGGCTTGCCGTTCTTGACCACCTGAAGGGCGAAGTTCTGGCCGATGATCTTGGATCCGACCAGCTTGCCGTTCACGTACACCTTCTGGCCGTCGGCGTTGCCGGGGAACGCGACCTGGCTGATGCCGGTGATGACGAGTGGATAGAGGATCCCGAGGAACAGGGTCAGCACGAGGATCCCGATGGCGGAGGTGATGATGTCGCGTTTGAGTGCCATGTGTCAGTACAGGTGAGTGGTGAGGCCCTGGACGATCGGTCCGAGCAGGAGGGCGGGGAAGAAGGTGAGGGCGCCGACCAGGACGATCACGCCGATCAGCAGGATCACGAACGTCGCGTTGTCCGTGCGCATCGTGCCTAGGCCGGCGGGGCTGACCTTCTTGCCGGCGAGGGTGCCGGCGACGGCGAGGGCGAACAGGATGGGCGCGAAGCGCGCGAACAGCATCGTGCTGCCGCCGAGCAGGTTTGCGAATGTGATGCCGTGCGAGCCGATGCTGCCGGCGGTCGGCTGGATGAACCCGGTGTAGCCCGCGAACGCCGAGCCGTTGTTGTTGGCCTGGCTCAGGTAGGCGTACAAAGACTCCGAGAAACCTTGCGGCCCCGTGGCGGCGGCCGAGATCGACTGTCGTCCCAGGTGGCTCGCGGTGGCTAGAGCCGTCGCGAACAGGGCGGCGAGCGGCGTGATGAGCAGACCGATCGCGACGAGCTTGATTTCTCGCGCTTCGATCTTCTTGCCGAGGTACTCCGGCGTTCGCCCCACCATCAGCCCGCCGATGAACACGGCCAGAAGGACATAGAGGAGGATCGAGTAGAGGCCGGTGCCGACGCCGCCGAAGATCACCTCACTGGCAGACAGGTTGCCCATCGGAACCGCACCGCCGATACCGGTGTAGGACTCGATTGCGCTGTTCACCGCACCGCACGAGGTGACCGTTGTCACCACGTCGAACAGAGCGGAGCCGGCGATGCCAAAACGCTGCTCCTTGCCCTCCATGTTGCCGCCCGTCGACCCTGCGATCACCTGCGTGTGCAATCCGGCGGCGTGCTGGGCGGGAGAGCCGTGCGCCTCGGCAATGTAGGCGACGCACACCGCGCCGAGAAACATCACCATCATCGTCGCGTAGATCGCGTAACCCTGGCGGCGATTACCGACCATCTTGCCGTACATGAACACCAGCGCCGCTGGGATGATCAGCACCGAGAGCATCTCGAGCAAGTTCGTGAACCCGGTCGGGTTCTCGAACGGGTGCGCCGAGTTCGTGTTGAAGAACCCGCCGCCGTTGGTCCCGAGTTCCTTGATCGCCTCCTGCGATGCCACCGGACCCATCGCGAGCTGGTTTGCCAGCCCCGTTGGCCCGTTGAAGCTGGCGTAGTGCGAGAAGTTCTGGATCGAGCCCTGAAAGACCAGGATTAGGGCAACCACGAACGCGATCGGGGTGAGCACCCACAGCACGGTGCGGATCAGGTCAAACCAGAAGTTGCCGATGCTCTTCCCGCTGCGCCCGATGATCCCCCGGATCAGCGCCACCGCCACGGCGATCCCCACCCCGGCGGACAGAAAGTTCTGCACGGTGAGCCCCGCCATCTGGCTGAAGTAGCTCATCGTGGTCTCGCCGCCGTAGTACTGCCAGTTCGTGTTGGTCACGAACGACGAGGTGGTGTTGAACGTCACGTTCCACGGCGCTGAGTGGAACCCCTGTGGGTTCAATCCCGTCCAGTTCCAGAGCGTCTGCGTGCGCAGGATGAAGTAGAGAAGGAGCCAGCCGAAGACGGAGAAGATGATCAGGCTCTTGGCATACGCCTTCCAGTCCTGCTCGCGATGCGGGTTGACCCGCATGATCTTGTAGAAGAGGCGCTCCGGGGTGAGGAACAGCGGATCGAGCAACGTGCGCTCGCCTGCGTACACGGTTCCCATGTAGCGACCAAGCGGCATGGCCAGCGCGGTCAGGATCACGACGAACAGGAAGATCGTCAGCCAGCCGAGGAACGTCATCTCAGAACCTCTCCCCCCGCAGCAGCGCGTACAGGAGATACACGCAGACGATCGCCGAGGCGATCAGTCCGAACAGGTCAGCGCCGCTCATATCGCGTCGATCCCGAAGATCAGCGCGACGAGCAGCGCGAACACCACAAGCGCGATCAGCACGGCGAGAACATCCATGCGATCAGCTTGGCGCGCCCGGCGTGAAGGACTTATTCAGATGGCGAGCTTGTCCATACAGGAACTGTGAAGCCGGCTAAGCCGCGAATCGATACCCGATGCGTGGGTCGGTCTTGACGTACCGGGGGCCATCTTCAGGCTCAATCTTTCGCCGCAGGTTCGCCACGTGCGCCCGCAGCACCTGCGTATCGTCGGCATACCCGTTGCCCCAGACTGCTACAAGCAGTTCACGGTAGGTGACCAGCCGTCCGCGGTTGCGCACCAGCACGCGCAGGAGGTCAAACTCGGTCGGCGTCAGATGGACCTCGCGGCCGTCGCGCCGGACGATGCGCGCGGCAAGATCGACCTCGATCCCGTCGGCGCAGATCACCGACTGGTCCGGTCCCGAACTGACCCGCCGCAACACTGCTTCGAGTCGCGCGATCAGTTCTTTCGGTCCGAACGGCTTGGTCACATAGTCATCTGCGCCCGCCGCCAGTGCTCTGACCTTGACGTCCTCCTCGCCGACCGCCGAGAGCACGATGATCGGCATCTCGCTCCATTCGCGGAGCCTGCGGCACACCTCGACTCCATCGATGTCGGGCAGCACGAGATCGACGATCGCCGCGTCCGGATGGCGTAGCGCCGTCGCGTCCAGCGCCTCCTCGCCGGTGTACGCCGGCAGCGCCTCATACCCAGCGTCGCGGAGGATCACACGCAACGCCCGAACGATCTGGGGCTCGTCGTCACAAATCAAGACGAGCGGTGCGCCAGTCAAGCTGGCACCTGCGCGTCCTGGGCCAGCGGGAACGAGACGACGAAGCAGGAGCCCTGTCCCGGAAGCGACTCAACCGAGATGGTCCCGCCATTGGCCTCCACAAACCCCTTCGCGATCGCCAGCCCCAACCCCGATCCCGTCCATGTGGGGCCACGCGACTGCGGACCTCGATAAAACGCCTCAAAGATGCGGTCCCGCTCACCGAGCCCGATGCCCGGTCCCTGATCAACGACGCGCACCACAACCCGCCCGCCGATCCGGCGCACATGGACAGATACGGGCTCCGGTTCGGAGTAGCGCAGCGCGTTTTCGAGCAGGTTCGCGAACACGCGCTCGAGCTGGGCAGCGTCCGCCTCCAGCGGGGGTACCTCGGGATCGACCAGCACACGAATTCTCCCCCCCGCGTCATGTAGCGCTTCACGTGCGGCCAGCACGACCTCCTCGATCGAGATCCACTCGCGGCACGGCTCGGCGCGGCCGGCCTGCAGTCGCGACAGGTCAAATAACTTCTCGATCAGCACGGACAGCCGCTCACCCTCCTCGACGACGGCCGTGCTGAGCTGCTCGCGCTCCTCCCGCGTCAAGGTGTCCGAGCCAAGCGCATGCCCCGCCGTGACCATCGCCGTCAGAGGCGTCCTGAGGTCATGAGACACCGCGCGAAGCAACGCCGTCTTCAGCTCATCGCTGCGACGCAACGCCGCCGTCTCCACCGCCTCCGCCTGGACAGCATCCCGATGCAGCGCGACCGCGACCAGCGCCGCCAGCGACGGCGCCACCTGCGTGCGTAACCGGGTCATCGTTTCTGACGAAAGGCCACGCGGAACCACCAGCGTCGCGATCTCCTCGCCCCGCGAACCCTCCAGCGGAATCGCAACCTGCCGCTCGCCGCCCTCCGCCTTACCAAGCTCGATCCGCGCAGACGGAATGGCCAGCGCCTCCGCCACCCGCCGAGACGTAGCGCCGAGCGCGGCCTGGGTCCGTTCGCCCGACAGCAACTCGCGCGCCAGCGTCGCGGCCAGATCCGCCTCCCCACGCCGCCGCTCAGCCTCTATCGCGCGGCCGCGGGCGATCTCCGCCATCGTGCTGACCACCGCCGCCACCAGCACGAAGGCCGTCAGGGCAACCCAGTTGCGGCTATCGGCGATCGTAAACCTGCCGACCGGCGGGATGTGAAACCAGTTGAACGCGGCCGCGCTTAGCAGCGACGTGAACAGACCCAACCACAGACCCCAGTACGCCGATACCAACAACACCGCCGGCAGATAAACCACGCTCAGCGACACAGCCGGTGCGACCGACTTCAACGGATAGATCGCGGCGGTAGCGAGCCCAACCGCCACAGCCGAGACCGCCAACCCTGACCCCAGCGAGGGGCGCTCGCCACCAAAGACGATAGGCCCAGGTCGACCAGCCATAGAAAAAGCGTACGCCCGGGAACCTACGCCGTCAGAGCGCGACCTGAGAGCCCATGATCACCGTGCGGTCGGTCGGGAGCCCGAAGTGCTCGATCGCGCTGGTCGCGTTGCGGGCCATGGCGATGAACAGGCTCTTGCGCCACCGCCGCATGCCCTCGGCGCTGGTTGGCGTGATCGTGATGCGTGAGACGAAGTACGAAGCGTGCTCGAGGTCCAGGTTGCGCTCTAGCAGCCCATGCTTCCGCGCCAGCGCGAGCGCCTCCGGAACATTGAGCGGGTCGTGATACCCAACCCGGGTCGTGAGGTGAAAGACCTTGAACAGGCCATGCCCCAGCACCTGCACAGCGCACCGGTCGAAGGGGTCGACGTGCGGGATGCTCACCGTATCGACAGAGACGATCACGACCTTCTCGGGCAGCGTCCGGGTGTGTTCGACCTCAGCCCGAAGGGCCAGCGGAGTGGTGTCCTTGTCGCGACACAGGAACACCGCCACGTTCGGGATCCGGATCACCGGGGGGTGGTTGGCGGCGAGATCGTCGAGGAATTCGCTCAGCGATCCTTCCTGAGCGACGCGGTTGCGGGTGACGATCACCTGCCCGCGGCGCCAGTTGATCATCACGATCGAAATCAACACGCCAACCGCCAGCGGCAGCCATGCCCCGTGCTCGACCTTGGCGACATTTGAGCTGAAGAACGCGATCTCAACAGTCAGGAACAGCACGGCGACGGGCGCCAGCTTTCGTTTGGCCGTACCCCACAGGAACCGGGCGACGGCAAGGAACAGGACAGTGTTCAGAATGAAAGTTCCGGTCACCGCAACGCCGTAGATGTCACCTAGCCGGGTGGCAGAGCGAAATACGAGTGTGAGCGCCACCACACCAATGCACAGCGCCCAATTGATGATCGGCACATAGATCTGGCCTTCCACCTTGGAGGTGTGCAGCACCTTGAGCCGCGGGAGAAAGCCAAGCTGCACCGCCTGCTTGGCCACCGAGAAGGAGCCGGAAATCGCCGCCTGCGAGGCGATCACCGTGGCCATGGCGGCGAGAACCACCAGCGGCCACAGCGCCCACCTCGGGACCATCTGGTAGAAGGGATTGAACGTGCTCGCATCCTTCGCTAGGAGCGGGTGGTGCAGGATGAACACCGCCTGTCCGAGGTAGTTGAGCATCAGGGCCGGGAACGCGAGCCCGAACCAGCCCAGGCGAATCGGACCGGCCCCGAAATGCCCGCGGTCTGCGTAGAGCGCCTCGGCGCCCGTGACGGCCAGCACCACGCCGCCGAGCACGAGATACCCCTCGGCGCCGTGGTCGGCCATGAACCGGACGGCCCAGCTCGGGGACAGTCCTTGAAACACGGCGGGGTCTTTGAGGACCTCGCTCAACCCAAGCACGCCGATCACCGCGAACCAGACCACGATCACCGGACCGAACAACCAGCCGATCGTTCCCGACCCGAACCGCTGCAGCACGAACAGCCCGAGCAGGATCGCCACCGACAGCGGCACGACGAGATGCGCCAGCGCCGGCGTGGCGACCTGCACGCCCTGGATCGACCCGAGAACCGAGATGGCCGGCGTGATCACGCCATCGCCGAAGAACAACGCCGCGCCAAAGATCCCGAGCGTCACCAGCAGCACGCCATGAGGCACGCGGTTACGCTGAAGCAGGGCCGTCAGAGCCATGATCCCGCCATCGCCGCGGTTATGCGCGCGCATGATGAAACCCGCGTACTTGATCGAGACCACCACCGTAAGCGCCCAGAAGATCAGCGACGCGACCCCATACACGCCGGCCGGAGTGATGTGCGCTGTGGCTCGATACGAGCTGAAGATCACCTGCTCGGTGTAGAGCGGGCTGGTGCCGATATCCCCGTACACAACCCCCAAGGCACCCAAAGCCAGCACGACGCGGCCGGCGTTCGCGATCACATCTCGCTGCGAATCGGCCAGCGCCTCGAAGCGTCTGCGGGTGGCCTCGGACTCCTGCTCGTGTGCGCTGACCGCGGGTGGTCCCCAGTAGCCGAGCTTGTGGGCAGCCTCGTTGAAACTGCGTTTCCCGACCGGCTTTCCCGCCGACGCCACACCACCATCACGGCCCACCGAATCGAGCTTGTGCGCCGCCTCATGCAGGTGCTGCCTTCTCGGCGGTCGCCCCGGAGCGCTCACGTGAGCACCTCGCGAGGGACGCGGAGCCGGTAGCCGATTCCTGGCTCGGTGATCAGGTACTCCGGACGCGACGGGTCCCTCTCCAACTTGGCGCGGATGCGCGCGACGGCGACACGCAAACGGTGCGTGTCCCGCTCGTAGTCGGGCCCCCAAAGCGCGCTCAGCAGCTGTCGGTCGGTGATGGGCCGCCCCGGGCGCTGAGCGAGAACGCGGACGAACTCGAAGTCGGCCGGCGCGAGAAGGACCGCCGCTCCGGCGAGGCTCGCGCGACGGCGGGCGAGGTCAATGACCAGCTCCCCGATCTCGACTCTTGAGCTTCCCGCACCCTCAGCTGACGATGCCAGCACCCCCCTTAGCCGGGCGAGCAGCTCATCGACGCGAAACGGCTTGGCGAGGTACTCGTCGGCGCCGGCATTGAGGGCGCGAACGTTCTCGCGCTCGGCATCCGCCGGTGACATGACCACGATCGGCAGCCTGGTGAACCGCCGGATTTCTCTGCACACCTCCACGCCATCACCAGGCGGAAGCGCAAGATCGAGCATCAGCACGTCGGGAGGACGCTCCGCCACGAGCGCCACCACGTCCACGGCGGTCCTGGCCGTCTCCACGGCATACCCGGCACCGCGCAACATGATCCTCAGCCCGCTGACAAGCGCTGGCTCGTCGTCAGCAACGAGCACACGCGGGACCGCCACAGCCAGCGAGAGCTCCGTGGCGGTCAGTCCCATCGGTCGGTCGGCTCCAGCGCGGCCGCCGCCGCGCGCAGTCGGCTTCCGAGAGCGCCGGGTTCAGCTTGCCGGTAAAGCGGGCTCGTTGGCTCGGTAAGGAGCTCTTGGAGGATCGCCATGCCGTGGGCGGTGAGAGGCTCGGGGGCGCGGAGGCGGCGCTCGATAATCGTGCGTGCCGCCAGTACCTCACGGCGGTTCGGCGGCACCGCGGCGGTGAACCCCCGACTGCTGTCGATCGCGCTTCTGACCACCCTTGCCAGCCCGCAGGCCACGCTGGCGCGGCTACGACGCCGGGTGATCACGTGCGCGCGGAGCGCGAGGACGTCCGAGGATCGCCAATTGACACCGGCGGCAAGCTCGCGGTCAAGTCGCCCCGCCTGCCACCGAACGATCACGGCGAGCCGAACACGGCGCCAAGGTCCTGCCGCTAACCGTGCCGGGATCCAGGCAGACGCGACCTGCTTCGATGGCGCAAGGTCGACCCGGCTCGGACCGATCCGAGCCGGTCCTGCCGGATCATCGGTGACAGACACCTCGATCCAAATGCTCGCCGCCTGCGCGTCAACGTCGCGCTAAGAACGCCGCGTCGCTTATACAGAAACTGTGAAGATCCGCGTCCGGGCGTCCAACCGGAGGTACGCTCAACGGCGGCGAGCCGGGAAGTCTGGTCGGCGTTGGTACGTATCATGCGACCGCCCGACCTCATCCGACCAGCGACCACGCCTCGGCGCCGGATTGGGCGCATTCGACGTTGGCTGCACGCTGGCGCACCGCCCGCCAGCCGCGCCGAATCCGCCTGCACGATCCTCGGACCAACCCATCCGCTCGCCCGTGCCATCGAGACCGCCGCCGGCACTGCCAAACAGTGGCGGGCATGCGCGGCCATCCTGACCGGCGCCATCATCGCCAAGACCGAAGGTCACTCCTGGGCCACCGCGTTAGCTGTCAGCGCCGGGATCATCCTCCTCGCGCTCACCGCCCTTCTCGCCGCGCTCCAACAACTCGTGCGCGACCGCGCAACCGCCCTGATCGCCGACGACGAGACCGTCCCGATCACAACCGTGCAGCGCCAGCGCCAGCGCCTGCTGACACGCAGGCGGAGTAAGACCCTGGCCCGGACCCTCAACACGATGGTTCGACAGGCGACAACCCCGCCCAAGATCCGCACCACCGGGACGCGCCCGCTGTTCGACCCAGCAGTGATCGCAGGAGTCAGCGGCGACGTGCGCGCCGTGATCGCGAGACTCCAGATGGAGCACACCCACGCCCGGGGCGTCGCTCTAACCGAGCAACTCATCACCGACGGTGGCTCACCGCTCTACGGCCACGACGAAGAACGGCTCCGCGAGGAGCTTCACCGCGTCCGCTACGTGCTAGATGGCTGATTCCGAAGCAGTCGCCGAGATGCGCGCCCCCGGTGCTCCTGAGATACATCGCCCGAGGTTGCAGACGGGGCCTTCCGGTCATTCCCGTACGGCGCGATAACGATTGCTCCGGTGGCTCACCCGTGGCGCGCAGTGATGGTGCAAACGGTCAGACGCCGGACGCTTCTCCCCGGTTTCTTGCGATCTCGCTCCAGGCCACCTCGCGGGGAGCCGATGTGGCCAGTACTGACGCGCCGACCCGCGGCAATGGCTGACTGCGTGGGCGAACGCGAGAGCGGCGCAGAACCAAGCAACGAACCGAAGGAGCCGAAGGAAAAAGTCATGGAAGCCAATTCTCTCCCCATCGAACGCAACCGCCGGAAGACCCGGCTGCGCGCATTCGCCCTGGTCGTGTTCGCGGTGCTGCTCGAGATCACGCTGCTGATGCCGTTCGTCGACCACCTGGCCGACTCCAACAACACCATCCACTTCACTCAACATGGGTTCATCTTCGGCGGCGGAGTGCTCCTCGGGCTCGCGATCCGCGACGTCCAGCGTGCCGCCCGGCGCTGACGCGCGGAATGTCAGTGCGACTCCTATAGAGGGTCAACCGGGACCCGGGCGAGACCCGCGCGCAGCGTGCTCGCGGCGTCCCGTGGCTGACGCTCGCCGCCGACGGACAAGGAGCACGACGGCCGCGGTGGCGATTGCGGCCGCGGCGAGGATTGCAACGGGAAGCGTCGGGTCTGGGGCTCCGGCGCTTGCGGCGCCGGATACGTCCTTGAGCGGGTGACCGGCCGCGGCAGCGAGCTTGGCACGGCGGCGATAGCCGCCTGGGCGAGATCGTTGCTGTCGGCGCTGACCGGCCCCTTCAGCGAGGCGACCGCGTTGGTCGCGACGGGTCCGAGGTGCTGAGTGCCATAGCCGGCGGGCATCACTACGAGGAGTAGCGGCTTGACGTTGAGGAAGCTGATCTCCTGGACGAGGAAGTGTGCGTACTGCTGGGGCTTGCCGAACAGGGTGGGGATCGCGCCGAGGTCGGCCGGGGTATCGATCAGCGCAACCTTGATCGGAAAATGGGCTCGAGCCGCGGCCGCCGTCTCACCGTTGAGTTGCTTTTGGAGGCTCGTCGAGACGGTTGGACTGTAGGGGTAGAAGACGTTCTCGCCGATCAGCACGTCGCTGGCTGGGTCGCCGTCGGCCAGCGCTGACCGGGGCGCGAGCACGATGACCAGCGCTGCGAGGGCAAGCATCGTCGCGACGGCGCGTCGCATCGTGTCAACCGAGGGCGGTCCGGACCAGCAGGATCGCGACGATCACCGCGACCACACCTGCGGCGAGCGCCACGGTGGCGGCGAACAGGCGAAGGCGTATGGCGCGGCGGGTCATGAGGTGACTCGCAACGTGTAGGGCGCGGTCACGATGCGTCCGGCGAGTTTCATCTGCAGGAACAGGCGCCAGGTTCCCGGCTCCGGAAGCAGAACTCCGATGGTCACTTTGCCCGGGGCGGTTGATGTGCCGGAGATTCGGCTGGAGGCGACGCCCGGGAGGGTGCCGCAGTTGGGTGCGTCCGGCGCGCAGATGTGGGTATGGAAGTAGTCGAGCGAGCCCTCGCGGAAGAAGATTGCGTGCGCGAGAGCGCCGAACCAGGGGACGAAGGTGGGTTTGTGCCCGTGCGCGTCGGTGACCTCGACGTGGATGAACTGCGCCTGGATGGCGTGAATGGACGGGCGTCCCTGCATGTCGAAGTGGTAGCCGTCGACGACCTGGTCTGGCTTGAACGAGGGCAGCGTGCGCGGATGGTAGGCGCCGCTGACGTTCAGGGTTCGGAAGAGTTGGAAGTTCGCCTGGCCACCCGGGAGGTTCGGATACAGATCGACGAGCACTTTGTAGGGGCCGGGAGCCGGGAAGGTCACGGTCTGGCGCAGCAGGCCGTCCGGTCCGACCGGCGGGTGCTGGTGGATGATGTAGGCCAGGTCGTCGCGCACGATGATCAGGTGCACGCCGGTGTGCGGGCCCGATCCGGTCTTGTAGTGAGTGAGCGGCTGCCCGTTCGGTTGGGTGACCGTGAAGCTGATGGTGACCGGGTGGCCGGGGCGTACCGGCGTGCTGGGCTGGAATCCTCCCAGTGCGAAGGTCTTTGCGGGCGCGACCCGGGGGACCGTCAGGCCGCTGCCGGCGTCGCCGCAGCCTGCCAGCAGGAGGACGGTGAGGACCGCTGGAGCGATCAACCGGCCGAGGCGAACATGCTTCAACGTGGAGCACCTCCCGGTGTAGTCGGGTTCATCCATTGGCCTGGTCGACGATCAACGCGGTGAAAGGAGGGCCATTGGCGGGCGTGATTTGGAAGGTCAGGCCCCAGCGGCCCACCATCACCAGGGCGGGAGCGGCGCGCGCGTAGACGCCCGGCTGTGTCTCGGTCAGCTGGTATTCCTGCGTTGGCATCTCCATCTCGAGGTGGTTGAACAGGAGCGTGACGTTCGCTCCGCGGACCGGCTGCCCGTTGCGAGTGATGCGCAGCGCGAACGAGTCCGGCGCGGCCGCCTTGTTGGGTGACACGAGCACCTGCAACATGTAGCCAGCGCGGCTGACGGTCTGGGCGACGCGTCCCGGACCGACCTTCGCGATCGCCGAGTTCTCAAGCGCGAACGCCGGTGGAGGCGGCGGGAGGCTCGAGAGGACGGCCGCTGCGAACACCACCGCCGAGACGATCGCAACTTCGCCGCTCACCAGCCGGCGCAACAGCCGCGCGGCGGGCTCACCGACGTCCGGTTCCCGGCCCGCCGCGATCAACCGTGGCCGCGAGCGAAGCAGATTGCCGGACGCGAGCAGCAGCGCCCCGCCGAGCAGACCCGTCTTGACCAAAATCGCGCGTCCGTACCCGGTC